>CAYXDG010000100.1:0-10661 GCA_964463655.1 uncultured Dactylococcopsis sp. | reverse complement strand
GTTTTCGAGCGCATTAACCAATATAATCCCTCTTTCTCAAAGTGTCAACCCTTTTGCCCTTTTTTTCTTTTTTTTTCTTTGCTCTTGCTAGGTTGCTTAGTAGATGGGGGTTTCAGGCCTTCAAAGAAGTTATCCTAGTAGAGGTTGGTGACAGCAATTAATTAGGTAGCCCAAGCCAAGCCTCTCGACTACAAGTTGGAATTGGAGAAATTTAAATCATGATATTACCGCCAGACATTTTGATTGAACCCCTCCTGCGAGAATGGTTGCAGGAGGATATCGGAAGAGGTGATCGCGCCACTTCAGCAATTACTCAGTTTGATAACCCTGAACAAGAAGCCATTTGGGTTGCGAAACAGTCTGGAATCATTGCTGGCTTACCTCTTGCGGAGAAAATTTTCAGGTTGTTAGGAAAGATTGATTGGAAGGTTGAGATTGAAGAAGGAGGTTGCTGTGAAAGTCAACAAGAGATTCTACGTTGTTATGGCGCAGCAGATACGCTTTTGATGGGGGAGAGAGTCGCGCTAAATTTGGTGATGTGGTTAAGTGGGATTGCAACTTTGACGCGATGTTATGTGGAAAAAATTGCTGATTTACGCACGCAGCTGGTGGATACTCGTAAAACGACACCAGGTTTAAGGATTTTAGAAAAATATGCAACACAACTTGGAGGGGCAGTTAATCATCGTTTTGGGTTAGATGATATGGCAATGATCAAAGAAAATCATATTCAAGTGGCAGGAGGGGTTAAAAATGCGATCGCGCAGGTGCGGGCTAAACTTCCTTATCCTTTAACCATTGAAGTAGAGACCACGACTGAATCAGAAGTAAAAGCAGCCCTAGAAGCAGATGTGGACATTATTATGCTAGATAATATGTCTCTTTCCCTAACTCAAGAAATGGTGAACTTAATTCGATCTTGTAACACAAGAGTCAAAATCGAGGCTTCGGGAAATATTACCCTTAAAAGTATTCGAGATGTAGCGCAAACGGGAGTTGATTATATTTCAAGCAGCGCGCCAATTACCCAAGCAACATGGCTAGACTTAAGTATGAAACTTTTTTAATCAAATTCCCTGAGAATCAGAAATTTCTCAATTAATCTCTTCCGATCAACTTTGGTCGCCTCAATGATTATGAAGTTATACTAAGTAATGTCAAGATTAAGGTTTTCTTATATTCTCACCGAATCCCAAAGGGATAGAAACTAAACTCTCCATTGGGATGACAGAGCCTTAACAGTATAACCATTTATCTATTCGCCTTAGCAAAACAATAGCATTACCAAATTAATTGATTTGAACAAATTTGTTATGACTAGCTACACACGAACAACTTCCCCTAAATCCAGTCAAGAAATTTCCGCATGGATTCGTGGCTTACTTACAATTGCTTGGGCAGATGGAGACTTTGACTTAGAAGAAAAGCACCTCATCACTCAAATCATCAAAGAAGAACTAACTCCAGATGTTGAATTGGGGAAAGTTGACTTAATTAGTCCAGAAGAGTTAGCGCAAATTCTGGGAAAAGATAAAAAAGTTGCCGAAAATTTCCTACGAACTGCAGTGATGGTTGCTGTCGCTGATGGGACTTATTCTCGGGCTGAAGCTGATCTTTTAAATTCATTTTGTCAAGCGCTTGATTTAGAAGTTCAGGCGTTAAAAACCTTGGAACATACTCTCTCTGAAAAAGAGTCTAATCGAGGAAGGGTAGCAGTTTCTTTACAACCTGATCAACAGCAACAAACTCCAGAACATCCTCATTCTGATATTTTGCAACCTGTGAGAAATTGGTTAGATAGGATGGATGTGGAAGACCCTCGCGTGGCAAGATTTGTTTGTAAACTAATCCCCCCACAATGTCCCTTTGAACGAGATATTAAACTGTTTGGTCACAAAATAGTTCATATTCCCCCTCTGTGTCAACTAAATCCCCTGTATGAACAATTGGTAGGATTACGATTTCGCGCCTTGTCTTTTTTAGCAGATGAGTGCAAGGAAGATGTTTCTAAATATTGCTAGGAGTTTAATTGTTTAGCATAAGTTTGAAGATCGCTAATGGAAAAAAGAGCTTGAAACTTAATGCCTTGTTTTTGATAAAGCTCTTTTCCTCCTTGTTCGCGATCGACAATTGCTAAGATTTGATTAACTTCGTAACCCACTGCTTGTAATTGTTCAACGGCAAATAAAGCAGAGTTTCCCGTAGTGACAACATCTTCTAAAACAACTACCTTCGCTTGAGGAGGTAGCTTTTTGCCTTCGAGATAAGCATTTGTCCCGTGTCCTTTGGGTTGTTTCCGAACAATAATCCCTGAAACGGGGCAGTTTTCATAAGCAGACACAACTGTAACAGCGCTCACAAGTGGATCAGCCCCTAGGGTTAAACCTGCTACTGCTTGCGTCTGAGAGGGTAGTAGAGATAAAAAGAGTTTTCCAATGGCTAGGGCTCCCTCTGCACTGAGAGAGACCAGTTTGCCATTAATATAGTAGGAGCTTTTCTGTCGTGAAGATAGAGTAAAATCTCCCTCTTGATAGGCTTCCGTCGCCAACAGATGGAGTAAAGTTTCTCTCAATTGATCTAAGTTTTTGTCTTTTATTTTTGTCAATTGTTGTTTGTTCTATGAACCTTCAAGGATGAACCAAGATTGAATAACGAATTGTTAATTATCCGACTAAGCCTGATCGTAAAGCACGTACCGCAGCTTGGGTGCGATCGTCTGCACAGAGTTTATTGAGAATATTGCGAACATGGGTTTTAACTGTGCCAACAGTAATGTAAAGTTTTTTAGCAATTTCGGCGTTACTTGCGCCTTCAACAATTAGTTGCAAAACCTCTAGCTCTCTTTCTGTGAGAGGATAGGCTTGGACTAACTGTTCATATTCTGGTTCAGAGGCGTTAATTTGTCGAGTCGCGGGTTTGTCGGGGCTTTCTTGAGGGACAGTTTTTGCTTTGGAGATCACAACTCGGGCGATCGCGGGATCGATCCAAGAGCTTCCCTCTTTAGTAACTCGCAGTGCTTCTAAGAGTAGATCGAAGCTAATGTCTTTCATACAATAGGAATCGGCCCCTGCAGCAAAAGCAGCCAGAACGTATTCTTCACTATCTTGGAGGGTGAGAATGAGAATCTTGACGGCTTGTAAAGCATCATTTTCTTGTTGCATCTGTTTTAACTGACTGGTGAGTTCAATTCCATCCATATCAGGTAAACCAATGTCCACGATCGCAACATCAGGCTGTTTTTCTTCAATCAAAGCCAGCCCTTGTTTAGCGTTAACTGCTTCTCCTAAAAATTGAACTTCACCCCGTTGTTCTAACGCCGTGCGAATACCAACGCGAGTCAAGTCATGGTCTTCAATTAAAATAACTCTAATATTACTCATCTTTTACGGCTTCCCATTTCTGACCCTATCTACGACCTTACCGAGTTTTGATAAGAGATGTCGTGGAAACATTTCTCAAAAATCATACCATATTTATTGTTAGTTGGTTATTCTTTGTGGTTAGCAGAGGAATTGCCACTGTGAACAGTCAATGAATTTCGATCCCTACAGCAAATTAACCTCTGACTCGGCGTTGGCGCGATCGGGGAATGTCGCTTTCATCGTAGATTTCTCCCACCAACTCTTCTAAAATATCTTCAAGGGTAACTAGACCCACAGTTCCCCCATATTCATCCACGACGATCGCGATGTGTAAGCGCTGTTGTAACATTTCTTTCAAGATACTGGCGACTTGTTTAGTTTCTGGGATATACACAGGAGGGGTCATAATTTCAGTTACTAAGGTTTGACCACGCTTTTCTTCAGGAAGATTATGCAGCGATCGCAGTGCTTGTTTCAAGTGTACAATTCCGACAATTTCATCTTTAGATTCTCCCTGTACGGGAATGCGAGAATACCCTGTATCTAAGCAAAGATCGATTAATTCCTGTAATGTTCCCTGATGAGAAATCGTCCGCATTGCAATGCGGGGTTTCACCACATCTCTAGCGCGTAATTGATCGAGCATCAGTGCTTTATTTAATAGCTGATGTTTATAAATATCCAGTTTTCCTTTCCCTCCTAGTAGTTCAATCATTAATTGTAAATCGGTTAACGATTCTCCCTGTTGGTCATTTTTTCCGAGGAGTCTCTGAAAGAATTGTACTGTGTATTGCGCGATGGTTTCAAACAGATAGATAATTCCTAAGAATCCGAGGAGTCTTGATAATAAATAAATGGGACGAACCACTAACTGAAAAATTGACAAGACATTATTAATTGCGAGAGACTTGGGAGTGATTTCTGCAAAGATCAAGACTAAAATTGTCACAACAGCCGTTGCAACTCCTAACCCAGCATTTCCCAGCCAGATTGCAAATAAATTACTGGTTAAAACCGCAGCAAAATTATTAACTAAATTATTCCCAAGTAACAGGGTAATAATAAAGCGAGTGCGGTTTTCTAAAACTAAGTGAAAGATTCCTTTGGGATCCCCTTTTTCTCGAATCAAACCGCGTAACTTTAAATTATCAAATGCTGTAATCGCTGTTTCTGATCCTGAAAACGCCCCTGATAAAATAAACATAAAAGCGATGACAACTAAGTCTAGCCATGCTTTTCCTAAAAGGGGTTGCGGTTCAGAAACAGCTAACAATTGAGATGAGAAAAATGTAGTAAACACAGTTAGATTGTTCTTCTTGATTAATAGAGAATTTAACCCTTGACAGGGGTTGTGACTTGGACTAGAGATGATAAAATCCCTGTTTGTTCAGCACCATTCACTGCGAGATCGCTATAGCATAAATAAACTTTTTCTGTGGTGCGGTTTAATAAGTCTTTTAACAGTCTTTTTAGATGAATTTCTTCTTCAAAATCAGGGGTACTTTCTCGAATAAAGACAGAAGATGCAAATAAATTTGCTGCGCCTTGTTTTGACCATAAAGGAGAGCCAATGTCGAGCCAAAATTGCCAACGATGAGAGATACGCTGCGATCGATATTGGAAGATATTCGAGAGAGTAATTCCTGATGTGAAAGACTGATTAAATGCAGGTAATGGATAAGGATTTGCGGTAATTGTTCCTTGTTTGAGGAGTTGAATAAACTCTCTAATTTGATCAGTGAGAGAAATCGTTTTCAGTCCTTCTTGTCCTTGTAATCTTCTTTGAACTTCCCAATAGTGTTGAGTGGTTTCTGTTAATTCTCTGAGACTGGATAACTCAGCAACTTCTAGATTGTTTCCTTTCCATAAAAACTGTTGGATCGCTTGGTTAAAAAAGCGTAGTAAGTCCATTGATTTTCCCAGTTGATGTTGTTTTTTTTGAGTTTCAATCCATTGTAAAAGCTGAGAATAAGCGGTGCTTCCTTCATAGCCAATGCGATCCCATCGGAGATAGGTTTTAAGCTCAAGTAAACGGGGAGAAGTCGGATCAGCTTGATAACAATGATCAGCAATTAATCCTGCCCGTACAGGGTCTATACTGTGAGAGGTATGTTCGGTTAAAACCACTAACATTTCTGCGATCGCGTTACGATTAATTAAGCGCCCTAAGTCTGGATAGACAAGACAGGTGAGGGTGAGTAACGCACGGACAAGGGAAGACGCAATCAGAGGGCGCTGTTCGTTGAGAGGAGAAACAGGAATAGACTGTTGGCTGAAAAGTTTAATTAGCGTATAACGGGCAATTTCGTCCAAACCAGGGGCGATAATCGCAATGTCTTCAGCAATGATTTTTTGCCCTTTCAGTGCTTCAATAATAAGGGTCGCGGTTTGACGTAACATTTGGGAACGAGAGATGGTTTGTAGGTGCTGCAGGGAAGGAGGAAGCGCTGTTAGGGAAGAGGGATCGGAAACCATTTCCAGAACGATCGGGGCAAGATCACTAGGAGTTTCTGCTTGAGGAGATAAAGAAAGCGCAATCTGTTCGCAAGCAGTAGCCAGTTTTTCCCATATATCAGGATCAGCCCCTAGTCCAAAGCGCACTTTTCCGTTAGGGTTAAAGGTAAAAACTGTCCTGTGGGGAGAGTTCACAAAGAGACTGGCTAAATCTTGCGCGATCGCGGGATAATCATCAACATCATCAGCAAACATAGCATGATAGCGCTGCTGTAACTGTTCTTGATAGGTCGGGTTGGGAAGTAACACTTGTCCATAAAGATAATACATTAACCCATAAGTTAACAGCCCTCGTTCTAAACACCAGTCACGCCACTGAAGAATTAATGTCCCAATCACTTCAAAGATCGTATCATCACTTTCTCCCCCCACTGCTGCTTTTTCTTCTGTAGAGAGTTGAGACATTAGCAAAGGGGGAATGTCTGATAGGGCTGTACCACTTGCACCAGCTAGTTGTAGAATATCTAGAGTCGTCCGAACGAGGCGAGATTCTAATCTTGGGTTTTCCCTAATCTGGTCTAACCAAGTATGATGCCATAATTTCATGGCTAAATCTTGTTCAGTTTCTGATCGCAGTCGTAAGGGAAACTTGGGTTTAAACTCAAGTTTTTTCCACCAAAGAGGGGAAAATAATTTCACTTCATCTTCCATAAACCCCAAGGGAGTTTTCACAACAAACGGATATTTTCCCCCAACCGCGCTCATTAAATGCTGAGTTAGTTGGCGACGAGTGCTATGATTAGCAGCAAAGATGATTGCACAGGGCCTTTCCGTTGGCGGGAACACTCCTAAAGATGGCATTGCAGTTTCTAGCCAGTTGCTGAAGGCTTGTACTAAATGGGTTGTTTTCCCAGTACGGGCATCACCTGTGATCCAAGTGTTTATGTTGGTTGCCATATCTATTTTATGAAATCTTCCCAGCAGGATTACTTCCTAGCTTACCAAATAATAAATAATTTTTTTGTTATTTGTTATTTGTTATTTGGAACGTCAGTTGCTGTAACTTAACGAATAACTATGAACCAATTATTAAGTGTTAATTTCTGAAGGAATTATGAAGGTGCTTCGCAACTTAAAACAGTGGTTTTCTGATCCCCCAGAAAAATTATTAGAACAAGGCTATCGTGCTGCTTTACTGATTAAAGTAATTGAAGATGAGTATTTTAATCAACAGCCCGTTAAACCCCAAAATTCTTCTTATTCAGAACAGGTCTTTGCTTACTTCCAAAATGAAGTTAATCAAAATTTAAAGATTGCTAAGCGCAAGTTAAGGGAATTTAAGAACACGCGATCGTATATTCAATGGTCGTCTTACAACTTTCCGCGTAATAAGTACCTTAAAAACACCAGTACCATTTTGCAAAAAATCGATTTTCTGGAGACGGTGATCGATCGCTATGAAGGAAGTGCTAAGCGGAAACAGAAAGGAAAAAATTCTGCCGATAAACCACTTTTAACCGTTGATGTTCAAGAAACGCCTAGCCGTACGGTTAAGTTTTCTTATGAGGAAAAATTAGAACAGTCTGAGATTGAAAAGGGAGAAAATGGTACGAAAAAAGATGAAAATATTTCTGATCAAACCAGTGTCTTGCCACGATCGCTGCTGAGAACTCTGAATCGAATTAAACGAGAAATTGATCCTAAATCTTCAGAAGCGGAAGCGGAGGTGGTTCAAACCTTTCGGACTTCTCGCGATAAAACAGCCATTTCAATTCGCTTTCTCCTGATTTTAATTATTGTTCCTCTTTTAACCCACCAAATTACGAAAACCTTTATCATTTCTCCGATCATTGAAACGTATTTTATTCATGAAGATCGACAGGAACAAGTGTTGTTTCTGAACCGCGATTTTCAAGAAGAAGCACTGATGGAGTTACAACGGTATGAAGAAACTTTACACTTCAAACAGATATTAGGGATGAGACCTGAAATGTCAGAGGAGGAAATGGAAGAGAAGGTGAAGGAAAAGGCCTTTGAAATTGCCAAAGAATATCGTCATCGAGGGACAAACGCGATCGAGAATATTATTGCAGATTTGTGTTCAGTGGGTGCATTTGCTTTGGTTATTTATTTTAGCAAGGAACAAATTGCTGTTCTCAAATCTTTTATTGATGAATTTATTTATGGCTTGAGCGATTCCGCTAAAGCCTTTATCATTATTTTATCCACAGATATGTTTGTGGGATATCACTCTCCTCATGGCTGGGAAGTGATTCTTGAAGAAATTGGCAGACATTTTGGTTTACCTGAAAATCGAGAGTTTAACTTCCTGTTTATTGCCACGTTTCCAGTGATTTTAGATACTATTTTCAAATACTGGATTTTCCGCTATCTCAATCGGATTTCTCCCTCAGCAGTGGCAACATATCGTAACATGAATGAATAAAAAGATTAAGATTAAATGAGCATAACCTGTTAAAATTAAAGCGAGTGAATAGTAGAAATAACAAGGAAAAAAAATTGATTCTGGTGATCGGTCCAGCGAGTTCTGGTAAAAGCGAATGGGCGGAAAAGTTAGCAGCAAATTCGCAGAAACCTGTCACTTATATTGCCACTGCGATCGCAAATCCTGATGATCCAGCGTGGCAAGAAAAACTACAAAAACACGCCCAACGTCGCCCAAAATCTTGGTTAACTAAGGAGATTCCGATCGCATTAGCTGAGTATTTAAACCAGCACCAAACAGGAGAAAGCTGCTTGTTAATCGACTCTTTAGGAACATGGGTCGCCAACTTATTAGAAACCCCCGAACAAGAATGGAAAAAAATCGTTGATGACCTTTTATCAAGGTTAGAAGAAACATCGGCAGGGGTGATTTTAGTGGGAGAAGAAACAGGATGGGGAGTGATTCCCGCTTATGAAAGTGGCCGCATTTTTCGCGATCGCCTTGGCTGTTTAATTCGGAAAATTGGTGAAATTGCAACAGAAGTTTATTTAGTCACAGGCGGTTATGCGTTACCCTTGAATCAAATTGGTCAATCAATAAAGAACGAATAACCAATAATAAGGAGCATTTTATGGCAGCACAAGAACAAGTAAAACAATATTTAGCCTATTGGTTTCTCGTGGGAAAAAAAGTTTATATTAAGAATGGTCAAGAGTCGAGAAAACCAGAAACTATCTTGCAGCGCGATCGATTTTCTGCCGAATTTGAAGCCTGTTGGCAAGAAATTCTTTCCCCGAAAAGTGGCGCTTGCTACCTAGAAGGAACGGATCAAACTATCAAAGACCTACTCAGTCCAGATTGGGAAGTTAAACCTTGCGCTCGTTGCGAAATGCCCATTCCTTTGAAAAACTCAGGAGTGAAAACAGGGTTATGTCCTTGTATTGACCTCCCAGATTGGCCAAACGATGAACTTCCGCGACCCCATCTTCCCATCAACAATCAGCAACACCTCAGTCGAATTTCTCATCTGTTGGAGGAAAATGATAACATGAATTAAATCCGCCATCGCCACACAGAACGCCCTAAACTGGAGCAAAGCGTGAGGACGGGGTTTTAAGCCCGTGATTTTTTGATAAAAACGAAACCATGAATCAGCCTCATATTGTCGTCTTTGGTAGCCTTAACATAGATTTAGTCGCAAATACAGCTTACTTTCCCAAGGCGGGGGAAACGGTCACAGGAGAAAAATTTGCCATGATTCCAGGGGGAAAAGGAGCTAATCAGGCGATCGCCGTCTCGCGATTAGGAATCCCTTGTCAGATGATTGGCCGTGTGGGAAAAGACAGTTTTGGGGAAATGCTCCTCAAGTCTCTACAGGATAACAAAGTTGACACCACAGGGGTCTTAATTGATGAATCTGCTTATACTGGCATTGCAATGATCACAGTTAATGAAACGGGAGAGAACCAAATCATTGTTATTCCAGAAGCCAATGGCAAGTTAGACCAAACAGACATCGATCGGTTACGGAGACATTTAGAGGGGGCTGCTTTTTTATTGTTGCAACTGGAAGTGCCTTTGGCTGTGGTAGGAGAAGCCGCCGAGCTTGCTCAAAGTATGGGCATTAAAGTGATTCTTGATCCAGCCCCTGCTCAGACCTTACCCTTTACAATTTACAGCCATCTTGATATAATAACCCCCAACGCTGTAGAAGCAGAAAAATTGGTGGGTTTCCCGGTGACTAATACTGACTCCGCCCAAGAAGCAGCCATTTATCTCCAAAAACAAGGAGTGAACACAGTAATGATTACATTGGGGAAACAAGGAGTTTACTGTGCAGATGGTCGGGAGAGCTTTTTTGTTCCCGCCTTTGATATCGAACCCATTGTCGATACAGTCGCAGCAGGAGATGCCTTTAACGGGGGGTTAGCAGTCGCTTTGTCTGAGGGAATGAACCTACAACGCTCCATTATTTTGGGATCAGCCGCAGGAGCTTTAACAGTTACCAAGGCGGGAGCGCAATCAGCGCTTCCCAATCAAGAAACCTTATCCGCCTTTTTAGGGGAGCGTGTGGGCTGGAAAGATGAAACCTGAGTTTAATTATATGAGCATTTAGTTAATTAAAATTTTAGAAAAGTCGTGACTTCTATTTATGTCTTACGTC
Source organism: uncultured Dactylococcopsis sp. (assembly GCA_964463655.1). Lineage (GTDB taxonomy): Bacteria > Cyanobacteriota > Cyanobacteriia > Cyanobacteriales > Rubidibacteraceae > Halothece. The sequence goes on along the minus strand of CAYXDG010000100.1, from coordinate 235 downwards.
TGCTTTTGAGAGTTCAATTCTCTGATAAAGTTATGTCTGTGTTGGTTAAAATCTTTAGAGGAAAGAATCTATGAACTGGCAAAAATTCCGACAAGTTCTCATTGTATTTATTGCAGGTATTTTCTTGTTTGTTACCACTGCTTGTAGCGCTCCTTCGACAGAGGTAGAAGGCGACCAAGCACCAGAAGTTCCCACTGAACTCACTCAAGACAGCGAAAGTGAAGCACCTACTCCT
>CAYXDG010000099.1:0-10801 GCA_964463655.1 uncultured Dactylococcopsis sp. | reverse complement strand
GGGAAAGATTTCTAACCCCAGAAGAGACTTCGCAACAAGCACAAACTCAAGCTCAGCAAGCGGAAACTAAAGCTCAACAAGCTGAATTTCAAAAACAGCAAGCGGAAACTAAAGCTGAACGTTACGCTAGAAAATTACGGGAACTGGGAATTGACCCAGACTCATTTTAACAATTAACAATAAATAATTTAGTAAGCTGCCCGCGCCTCTAAAGTTTGTGGAAATAAAGGAATAGGGAACAGTACAATAGGAGTGATCAGTGTTTCCAGTTAACTTGAGAATACCCAATTTAAATGTGTCTTAGTTTAATTACCTTTTAAGACCGCACCGAAGCGATCGCGCTTTCTTTTTTCTCTGACAAAAGTCTGCGTATCCCAAACAGGGATATCAATGATCCTCTTGGATGGCGTTGCGTCCTTCCTTGGCTAAACGAACAATGAGAAAATAGCCCAGAGAGGCAACATAAGCAACTAATCCCATCATGCCCAAAACCCCTAAAAATCCGGGTGTTGAGTTGGGATGAAACCATTCTCTATAAAGTTGGGGCGCTTCTAACCAGACTTGACAATAGGGCTGTTGTTGAAACTCATCGGAAAAGGCACAAGGGAAAAAAGGAAGATTTGCGATCGCGCCGAGACTACAATACACTGTCATCGCCCAGCGCCAAGCAGTCAATGTAAACTTAAGGGGACGTTGCTGTTGATCCACTAAATCATCATTAATATCTGCCCAAAACCAAAGGGAAATCGGGATTAAAATTCTAGCGAAAAACCCAGATAAATAACCAAACGCCCAGCCTGGAATCATCAAATACACGGTAATCATTAACAGACTGGCGACCCGCCAATAAATCACTAGCAACAGTTGGATGGTTTCTGCTTTTTGGATAAACGCCCACACTAATAAAACTAAAGGGATAATGACGCTAAAAACGACTGCTATCCGATAGTCCATCCACACTAACGGGCGATACCACACTTCTGTTTCCATAACCTGACATCTACATGACAAACAACATTCGTTATCTTAGCAAGTAGTTGCTCACCTCAAGCAAAACATATAAATTTCTTATGCCAACCATTGATTATCTTCGGATTAGTTTAATCGATCGCTGCAATTTTCGCTGTCAATATTGTATGCCTAGCGGAGCAGAATTAGATTATCTCCTCAAGGAAAACCTCCTGACTAAACATGAAATTCTCACTCTCTTAAAAAAAGTATTTATTCCTCTTGGGTTTAATAAATTTCGTTTAACGGGAGGAGAGCCTTTATTGCGTCCTGATCTTATAGAAATTGTCGCTGAAATTAGCGCACTCAAGGAAACACAAGACTTAGCACTTAGTACCAATGCTTTTCTTTTGGACAAGTTAGCTCAACCCCTTTATGATGCAGGATTAAGGCGCATTAATATCAGTTTAGACTCGCTAAATCCTGATAATTTTGATAGTATTATCGGCAATCATGGGCGCAGTCGTTGGCAACAAACATGGCACGGAATTTTACGCGCTCATGAGGTGGGATTCAATCCTTTAAAGTTAAATGTAGTTGTTATCCCCGAGGTTAACGATGCTGAGATTTTAGACCTTGCTGCGCTCACTCTTGAGAAAAATTGGCACGTAAGATTTATTGAGTTTATGCCGATTGGCAATCGTGAATTATACAGCGATCGCGCTTGGATTCCTTCGGAAGAAATTCGCCAAAATATTCGCCAGCAATGGGGTTTAGAAACGTCACAAGTGCAAGGAAACGGCCCGGCTGATGTCTTTCAAATCCCAGGCGCGAAAGGGACATTAGGCTTTATTTCTCAGATGTCGGAATGTTTCTGCGATCGCTGCAATCGGATGCGCTTGTCTGCTGAGGGTTGGTTGCGCCCTTGTTTACTCAACGAAACGGGACAAATCGATTTAAAAACAGCGCTGCGCGGTCATCACCCTAACTTTACACAAATGCGGGAACAAGTAAGAAACTTGCTGGCAATTAAACCTGAAATCAACTTCAAACAGCGAGAAAATGGCACAGACACGGGGGCTTACACCCGCACCATGTCCCAGATAGGAGGCTAAAATTAACGAATAATTGAAATGATTAATTTATTTTCCTATTGCATTTTAGTATCAATAGTTACCACTTGTTGCAAATAATCCTATAAAGGAGTATCATTGTCAATATAAAGCATTTATTGCCAAGGGCAACTATGATAATGCAAGCCTATAATTCATCCTCCCTCAAAGCCGAATTAAATTCCCGTGGCTGGCGGTTGACTCCACAACGAGAAACCATCCTCCATGTATTTCAAAACTTGCCACGGGGACATCATCTCAGTGCAGAAGAGTTATTCCATCTGCTTCAAAAACGAGGAGAAGAGATTAGCCTATCGACGATTTATCGTAGTGTGAAGCTAATGACCCGTATGGGGATTTTAAGGGAATTAGAATTAGCTGAGGGACACAAACACTATGAAATTAATCGCCCCCATCCTCACCATCATCATCACATCGTTTGTATTCAATGTAATCGCACGATCGAGTTCAATAATGATTCTATCCTCAAACAAAGCCTTAAACAAGCAGAAAAAGAAGGACTACAACTCATAGATTGTCAGTTAACGATCATGACAATTTGCCCCGAAGCCATTCGCATGGGATGGCCCTCGGCTTTACCTAGTAATTGGGTTTGTACCCGTGCGATTTCTGAAAGTTCCTCTCTAGAAGACCTAGAAGAAAATGACGATTCCCACTAAACAAAAACAAGGGGAAAACTCCCCTTGCTTAATTTAGTAATCCTTTAACTGGCTGCAATGTATTCTTGTACGCCAGCCCGCCGTCTGCGAAGTTTAGCCAAGGCTTGATGTTCGAGTTGGCGTACTCGCTCTCGACTAAGGTTCAGTTTTTTACCCACTTTGGCTAAGGAAAGTTCGTTTCCATCTTCCAAGCCGAAGCGTAGGGAGAGAACTTCTCGTTGTTGGGGTGTTAACTCAGAAAGCATCGAATCAATGTCCTGACGCATAGATTCTTGAGTGAGATAGGTTTCAGGAGAGTTTTCATCATCTTCAAGCAGTTCCGATAACTCTGTATCTTGATTATCTCCCACTCGTACATCTAAAGAGATGGGCTGACGAGCAATGCTCAGATATTCCCGAATTTGCGAAGGTTCTAGCCCTAATTCTTCTGCAATTTCGGTGGGAGTTGCATTCCGTCCCAGTTTCTGGGCAAGTTCCCGTTGGACTTTCTTGATTTTATTGAGTTTTTCGGTGATGTGGATTGGTAAGCGAATCGCGCGAGCTTGTTGGGCGATCGCGCGGGTAATTGCTTGACGAATCCACCAGTAAGCATAAGTTGAAAACTTATACCCGCGAGTGGGGTCAAATTTTTCCACGCCTCTTTCTAGCCCTAATGTTCCTTCTTGAATTAAGTCCAAGAATTCCATATTGCGCTTTTGGTATTTTTTCGCGATCGCAACTACTAGACGCAAGTTGGCTTCAATCATCTTGCGCTTAGCGCGGTTACCTTCTCGCATCGCTTTTTGTAGTTCTTCTTGGGTAACACCAGCTTTTTCTAGCCATTCTCCTTCTGTTGCTTCTCGCCCCAGTTCTTCTTCTAATTGTTCTTTCTTTTCTATGAGCATCATCATCTTCTGCACCTGCTTACCCAAGATGATTTCTTGCTCATGGGTCAGCAATGGTACACGACCAATCTCATGGAGATAGGTTCGTACCATGTCCGCAGAAAAGATGGGCTTATCGTTGTTTTGATCTAGTTTTGCAGTGGGCATCTGTAATTGTCAGTGACTCCGTTGATAAGCAGTGTTTTTCGGAAACTTGGATTGCTTTCACTGGGAGGGATTTGATCCCTACCTTTTAAAGGTATCTTTTCTTAATCAAACCTTACATCTTGCTCTTGACAGATTCCTTAACGAGGATTGCGATCGGATAACCACGCTCGCCTTGTTGTGTTAAGTTTTACTTTTCGCTTGTCTTAGCAATGAGTTGTTTGATGATCTGAAGTTATTATTAATTTACCTCTATGGTAACTGATTTTCCTTTTTAACCTGACGTTTTTGATGGCAATAAGGTTTCCCTAACATGAGCTTTCCCTGAATTGCCCCTCTTTTTATCCTTTCTGTTCATGTTTTTGCTTAAACGTAATTTACTCTAAACTTTTATTTTAGCAGATTTTTCTAAAAAGATCAAGCCCTTTGCAATGGTTAAAAGAGAAGGGAAAAAGCGACCCAAGTCAGGAGAGTGCTGACAATGACCATAATCGGGACAATCAGCGAGGCGAGGGATTCTTTGGCGTTGAGCAATTGAGAACACCCGCCATAGAGAAGGAGAATGGTGTGGGAGACACTAAAAACACTTAGCATAAAAAAGAGAAAGTTGGGAAGGACGCTTAAAAAGGTGCTTAGGAAGAAGAGAAGGGCCAGGGGAAGCAGACTGCTGCTGGCAAAAAATAAATCTGCTGACCAATGGCGAGGATGCTGGATCAGGAAATGAGTAATAAAACTGATCGCGAAAAGGCTCAACATAGGAATTAAACCCAAAACCGACCAGCGCAACGCAGCATTCCAGCTAGCGCCAAAGCGAGATAACATTCCCACAAGGAAGCCCATTTCACTAATCACAATCAGCCACCCACCAGCGATCGCGGCTAATTTTGGGCTTAAACTGCTATAAGCGGGTAAAAGACCTCCTGCGGGGTTTCTCAATAATTGAAAAGTGATTCCGAATAGGGTAATTAAAGTGATTTTAAGCTCATTCAACAGGTCTGTTAAATATTGCTGAATGATTTTCCTAGGTTGAAAGGAGCGGGTAGGACGACGATTTAAGGAAGGTTTCTTGTTTTTTTCCTGTAGCCAACCCCACCACTGACCAGGAGTGCGGTTGTAGATTTTGAAGGAAACCCAGCTATACTGACTCATGGCAGTCATTGCTAAGTGATAGCCTCGAACATTTCCTTGTTGTTTACAAAGTGCGGCATATTCTCGCCAGTCAGAAAGGGCGCGGTTGGTGTAACGTAATTCATGATGGGCGACTCCTCGATAATAGTAGGAAGGTGCGAAGGTTTGATCAAGGCGGATGGCTCTGGTGTAGGCTTGAATGGCTGATTCGGCATAACCGAGACTTTGGCGGGCCCTTCCTTGATAATAATGAGCGATCACACTATCGGGTTGGTTTCTTAAAGCCTGATGACAATCTTCGAGGGCTGCTTTTTCTTCTCCGATGGCGAGATAGGCTTCACAGCGTTTGAGATAGGCTTCAACGAAGCGAGGTTGGAGTCGAATAGCTTCTGTGAGAGACGCGATCGCTGCGCGGTAGTTTTTTCCAATGCTATTTTCTACGCCACGCACATAATAGACTTGGGCTACGCTTTCTGGCTGAGCGAAGGAGGGTTGTTTCTTGCGACGGCGATCATAAGATTTTCTTTTGACTGAATCGCTCAGCACTTCATAGGCTTCTCGCAGTAACCGAAAACGCTCTGCTGCTTGAAGATCATGAGGATGGAGGTCGGGATGACAATCACGGGCTAAACGGCGAAAGGACTTTTTAATTTCTTCCAAGTCCGCGTTTTCTGAAATGTGGAGGATTTTATAGTAATCCTGGTTTTCTGACATCTGTCTGGGCTAAGAAGACTCGCTCTTGATTTTACCTTGTTCAGGCTTTTTCGGAAAGGGGGCTAGCGACTTGGTCGTTGAGAGAGCGCAAACGCCCAGCACATTCATTCCTGCTTTTTGTAAGGTCATTTTAGCCGTTTGAATGGTTGTTCCTGTGGTATAAATATCATCTAGTAAAATGATATTTTGCTTGGGGTTTAAACCTTTGCCAATTGTAAAGGCTTCTGCGAGTTCTTTTTGACGAGCTTCTGGGCTCAAATCATATAAAGCAGCGGTTTTTTTCGTCCGTTTTAAGCCTTGAGGAGATAATTTTAACTGTGTCACTTGGCAAAACGATCGCGCAATTAATTCGGCTTGATTAAACCCGCGTTGTTTTTGTTTTTCGGGATGAAGAGGAATGGGAATAATCAGGGGATTGAGAGCAGATAAACGATGGGATTTTTCGAGCCAAGTTTTCCCTAAACGTTCTCCTAATGGACGGGCTAATTGCACTTGTTTTTCATATTTTAGGGCCAAGATAGCCCGTTTGAGTAGTCCATCATATTTTCCCCAAGCTAAAACAGAAATGTTATCTTTGCCTTGAAATTTCGGAGCAGATAATTGACACTGATTCAATTGGCGATCGCAGCTTGGACAAAGCACTGTTTCCGTACTGCGTCCACAAACGGGACAATTGGGCTTTAAGAATAAAGATAAAACATCCTGAGAGAGTTGCTTCCAGTTTGGCATTATTTTTTACTTTGAAACTCTAGTAAACTGCGAGACATTCGATAACTGCTGCGGACTCCATCTAAAAGAAAATGGAGACAGAATTGGGCGATAGAGCCAATAGTAAGCTCTTTTTAAATTATCCCATGCTGAACAATGTTCGAGTTCAAGAAAATCGGAAACATCGACGACATAGCCTTTTCTTTCCCACATCATGACATTTTTCCCATGAACATCATGAGGAAATAAGCCTTGTTCTCTTGCATAGTCTAAGGCAGCATCAATATTTTCAATACGCAAACTTTAGGTTTCTTCTTGACACAGTTTAATCACCTCAGTGATCATCTCTGAGGAGACTTGATCGGTTATAGTTGCTTTTCCGATCGCGCTGGGTAGCACAAAGCGAACTTTCCCTGCTTTCACTTTTTTATCGCTCTTTAATGTTTCTAAAATCTCCTCAATTTCTAACATTGGGGGGACAGTTTTTGGGAGTCCAGCTTTTGTAATTAATTGGTCTTGACGATCGCTTTCTGCTTGCGACCAAGCGCCCATTTTAACCGCAATTTTTCCTGCAATAGACATCCCGATTGCCACTGCTTCCCCATGATTAACTAAGCAATATCCTGTCAAACTTTCCATCCCATGACCAATAGTATGACCATAATTTAAAATCGCTCTGATTCCTCCTTCTTTTTCATCTTGACTCACCACATCCGCTTTTGCTTGACAGGAGCGAGAAAGAATATTTTGCAGCAATTCTGGACTCATATAATCTAATTCATCTAAACGATCTGCTGCTTCTAATTGTTGGAATAATTCTGCATCCCAAATCACGCCATATTTAATCACTTCCGCCATTCCTGCACGCCATTCGCGAGAGGGGAGTGTCTTTAAAACTTGCGGATCAATTAAAACAAATTTTGGCTGATGAAATGCACCAATTAAGTTTTTTCCTTGAGGATGATTAACACCTGTTTTTCCCCCGATCGCTGCGTCAACCATTGCTAATAAAGAAGTGGGAATTTGAATAACATTAATTCCTCTTAACCAAGTGGCTGCTGCAAATCCTGTCATATCACCAATAACACCGCCTCCTAATGCCATAAAAGTTGACGATCGCTCCAGATGATTTTCTAATGCTTTATCATAGATTTTTTGTACAGAAAGCAGAGTTTTATGGCGTTCTCCCGCCGCTAAAATTTGATAAGAAACAGAGAAATCAGCAGCTTCTAAAGCAGAAATCAGGGTTTCTCCATACTCATCAAAAATCATTGCGTTTGAGACAACTAAAATTTTATTTCCAATCTTCAGGTCTTTGAGATAGTCACCAATTTGACTTAGGAGATTAGGCGCGATCGCGATTTGATAAGAATTTTTTTCTAAATGAACTGTAATGTTTGATACCATTGTTTTAAGCAAAAGTTAAGAGATCAAATTGAAAACTTGTCGTTGATTCCAAACTAACATGAGACCGCTAATTAAAACAAACGCGATCGCGATTTGGCGAAATTGTGTGTCTTCCATTTTGTCTAACACTCTTTGTCCTAACCAATTACCAGGAAATGCTCCCACCCCAATAATTAAACCATAGGCAATAATCGGAAAAGATAAGACCCCAAATACACCATAAGCAATAACTTTTGCAATATGAACCACTAAAACATGAGTAGATTTTGTCCCAATCATTTCTCCTTTTGCTAACCCATAGTATAAATAAAAAGGATTGAGTAACGGACCAGTGCTTCCCATTAACCCAGATAGGAAAGCATAAATAAACCCAGCAGGTAGAAAATACCAAGTTTTTATTTTAAAGAAATTTAAGCGTTCCACTAAATTGGAAGTTAAAATAGAAAGAATCAAGAAAATTCCTAGCAAAAGGGTTAGCCATTCTAGTTGGAGTTTGGTAAACAAAAAAGCGCCTGCGATCGCGCCTGTAATTGCACCCGGTAGATACCAATGAGTCAATTGCCAATCAATCTCTCGCCAATATAATTCGACTCGTTGAGCATTACCAAATAACATTCCAATGGTAATAATTGGGGGAATCATACTGGCAGAAACGAATAAATTGAGCGTGGGAATGAGAATTAAGGGACTCCCTCCTCCAGCTAAACTACTAAAAAACCAACCGACAAAACTTGCGATCAATAAACCAATAACTGTCACGGTGTTGTCCTAACTAATCACATCTTGATTGATTTTAAACGAAAAGCAGCGATCGAGTTTTCTCATTAACCCATCACAAGACTAATCAACAAATCTCCCGCTTGCGTTTACGATGTGAGATAGTAGGTTAGATAGGAGAAGATTCATGAGTGCAACTTTTAAGCACGTGATGTTAATGGTGAATGATGTCACTGCATCTGTTCAATTTTACTCACAAGGGTTAGGTTTACCCATCAAGGTGAGTAGTCCCGCTTGGGCCGAGTTAGATGCAGACGGAACCACGATCGCACTCCATGCAGCAGAAGGCGCAAGTGGGAGCAGTTCCCCCATTTTGAGCTTTCATGTGGATGATGTTTATGAAAGCGTCAAAACATTGGAATCCTTGGGCGCATCCTTAGAAGGTCGCATTCGCGAACCCTCATTTGGTAAAGTTGCAGCGATGCGGACTCCTGACGGTCATTTAGTCAGTTTACTACAGCCCGCACAGAAAACAGAAGCGACCCCAGACGCTCAGACTGTCTCCAGTGGAGTATAAGGGCTTTTTTTAGGCGACAGAGGAGGAAATGACACAATTCTGGGTTATCTTGATTTCCTTGGTAAATTGACACGCTTCCTCTGCGCCTAATGCTTAATTTAATAGGTTCAATTTAACGAAGTCTGATGTCTAAAGTTTCTTCGCAACGATTATTAGAAATTGCTCAGGTTTTCTTCAAACTAGGAGTCATTGGTTTTGGCGGCCCGGCTGCTCATATTGCCATGATGGAAGAAGAAGTGGTTACTCGTAGGGAATGGATCGGGCGATCGCGTTTCCTTGATTTAATTGGCACAACGAATCTGATTCCAGGTCCTAATTCCACCGAAATGGCGATTCATTTGGGCTATATTCATGGTGGGTTTCTCGGCTTAATTATTGCAGGCATTTGCTTTTTAATTCCTGCTGTTTTTCTGACAGGAGTTTTGGCTTGGGTTTATGTCACTTTTGGCGATTTACCAGCCATTGCACCCCTATTTTATGGGATTAAACCAGCGGTTTTTGCTGTTATTTTAGGAGCATTATGGAAATTAGGCAAGAAAGGTGTTAAAAGTTATCAATTATTTCTCATTGGCTTAGGGGTTGCAGGATTATTATTATTTGGTATTAATGAAGTCATTGCTTTATTAATTGGTGGTTTTGTGGGAATGCTCTTATTAAGAAAAGTGCTTCCTGAAAAAACAGTAGAAGGATTAATTGCAACGTTAAGTTTGGGAGCAATTCTCAAAGCCGTTGCTGCAACGACTGCCAAAACTGTCCCCTCACTGTGGAAATTGGGCTTATTTTTCTTAAAAGTGGGTTCAATTTTATTTGGTAGTGGTTATGTTTTAATTGCTTTTATTGAAGGGGAATTAGTTAGTCAAAACCAATGGCTAACCCAACAACAATTATTAGACGCGATCGCGATCGGACAATTTACCCCAGGCCCTCTGTTATCCACTGCTACTTTTATTGGTTACGTAATTGCAGGAATTCCAGGAGCGATCGTAGCAACACTTGGCATCGTTTTTCCCTCTTTTATCTTTGTTTTAATTCTAAATCCCTTAATTCCAAAACTCCGCAATTCTAAATGGACAAGCGCCTTTTTAGATGCGGTGAATATCAGTGCAGTTGCGTTAATGGCAGTGGTAACATTATCTCTTGGTTATAGTCTTTTCTTTGCCCCTTTAGATTATGTAGCAATGATCATTTTTGCCCTTGGCGCGATCACTTTGTTTCGATTTCAAATCGGTCCTCTCTGGTTAGTTTTAGGGGGTGCAATTTTAGGGTTGCTTTTACAAAATCTGAACCTCTAGACCGACTCCCTTAAGCCCCCCGAATCCCCAAAAAGTTGGGGGTCTTCTCGTTACATTAAGATAAAATCGCTTAAGAGACGGAATTTGTAGTTTCATATCTGATCAATATAACGGAAACCTGATCAGTACAACTTCTCCCGCTTCATAAATGGTTACGCTCACAAGTCTTCATCATAAATAGCATCTGCTTCACTGTAGCCTCTAAAAAAATCTTCTGTAGTCAGGCGTTCCCAATCCGAGTTTTCCCAAGCATCTAAACTTTCTTCTGACACAACAAGAACGGCTCGAACTCGCTTATTTTTGCAATGAATTAAAGGTTGATTTAAGGTAATATGACCTTGCTCATCTACAATTCCAGTTAGCTCAAATTCCTACATTGTTACCCCAAATCACATAAAGTTTACATTCTTCCCAACTTTCTGCATAACAATTCTAACTCAAAGCGCGATCGCGCCCTTTTCTATTTTTCTCTCGTCAAAGTCTGCGTATC
>CAYXDG010000098.1:0-10868 GCA_964463655.1 uncultured Dactylococcopsis sp. | reverse complement strand
TGAACCTGATCCGCCTCTCCATTAAATTCTAATATACTGAACTCCATTTTCTGAGTTACTTCTCTAAACGACCTTTCAATTAGCTCTAAACTACTGCTTGTTAAAACCTTCTGTCTATATTTAGTGACGAAAATTAAGTGAACTTTCAAATCTGAAACACTATGTCTTCCCTTAAAAAACATTCTTGACACTTAGTTAAGTTTACTCTAAAATAGTGTCAGACCTAAAAGAAAAAATCAATGAAGCTAAGGTATCGCTATAGAATCTATCCGACTGCCCAACAAGTAATAGCCTTAGCTAAACTGTTTGGGTGCTGTCGGGTTGTCTTTAATGATGCTCTAGCGTTTTGCCATGAGAATTATCGAAAGGGAGACAGGTTTGTCGGCTATAACCAGTGGTCAAAATCTCTAACCGAAAGTAAAAAAGTAGAGGAGAGAGAATGGCTTAAGGAAGTTTCATCAATCCCTTTGCAACAGTCTTTGCAGGACTTAAAAACCGCATTCAAAAACTTCTTTGACTCTTGTCAAGGAAAGCGTAAAGGAAGAAAAATTAGACCCCCTAAGTTCAAGAAACGTCGTTCTAAACAATCAGCTAGGTTTACTCATAATGGGTTTAAGATTAATCAGCATACGGTCGCGCTATCCAAAATAGGGAACTTAAAAGTTGTTTGGTCTAGAGAACTACCCTCAAACCCCTCATCAGTAACCGTAATCAAAGATAGTGCTAATCGGTACTTTTTAAGTTTCGTTTGTGAAGTTGAGCAAACCCAACTCCCAAATAGCAAGCAGTCAATTGGAGTTGACTTAGGAATTACCGACTTTGCTACTCTTTCGACGGGTGAGAAGATTAAAGCTCCTAAACCTTTAAGACGAAATCTTAGACGATTGAGAAGACTGCAAAAGAATCTTTCTAAAAAACAAAAGGGGAGTAACCGCTATGAAACTGCTAGATTGAAAGTTGCCAAACTACACGCCAGAATAACTGATATTAGAACAGACTTTCTCCATAAGCTGTCCTCTCGATTGATTCAGGAAAACCAACCTTTAGGGCGGGGAGGATGTCAACCTTTATTCCCCCCTTGGAAAGGGGAGTTAGGGGGGATTGAGACAACTTACTTCTTGCCAGGGTTGAGGGTGCGACGTTTCATGACCATTTCGTAGGCTTCAATGATGTCTCCTTCTTTCCAATCATTGAACTTGTTCGCACCGACACCGCATTCAAAGCCTGATTGAACTTCTTTCGCATCTTCCTTGACCCGTTTGAGGGAATCCATGTTGCCATCATAGACAATTTCGCCGTTGCGACGAACCCGCATCCGACGATTCCGTACCAAGCGTCCCGACTGCACATAACAGCCGGCAGCAGTGCCTCGTCCAACGGGGAACACAGCACGCACTTCGGCAGTTCCCAATGGCGATTCTACTTCTTCTGGGTCAAGCAGTCCTTCCATTGCCCCTTGGATTTCATCCAAGAGTTTGTAGATAATGTCATACTCTCGGATATCGACCCCTTCTTGGTCGGCTGCGGTTTTGGTGTTGGCTGCGAGGGTGGTGTTAAAGCCAATAATCACCGCACCACTTGCTGCTGCCAGGTCAACATCCGTTTCTGTCACTTCCCCTGGTGCTGCGTAGAGGACACGGATTTGAACTTCATTTTGAGGGAGTTGCGCTAAGGAACTTTGAATCGCTTCTACTGATCCTTGTACGTCTGCTTTAATAATCAGGTTCAGTTCTTTGAGTTCTCCCTCTTGGGCTTGTTCAGAAACGTTACTGAGGGTGACACGACGGGAACTGGCTGCTCGCATCAGACGAGAGGAGCGCTGCTGATCCGTGCGTTCTTCGGCGATCGCGCGAGCTGCTTTTTCGTCTGCATAGACTGCAAACTCATCTCCTGCTGAGGGAACATCCCCTAAGCCAAGCACTTCTACGGCAAAGGAAGGACTAGCTACCTCAACGCGGTTTCCGCGATCGTCGATCATGGCGCGGATTTTTCCGAAACAGGGACCCGCGACAATGATATCCCCAACCCGCAGCGTTCCATTTTGCACCAGTAAGGTAGCAACCGGACCGCGAGTGCGATCGAGGTTTGCTTCAATCACTGTTCCTTTTGCCATGCGATCGGGGTTCGCAGAGAGTTCTTCTAGTTCTGCGACTAGAATCAGTATCTCCAGTAATTCATCTAGGTTTTCTCCTGTAATCGCACTCACGCCAACCATTGGGGTGTCACCGCCCCATTCTTCTGGGACTAACTGATGTTCGGTTAGCTCTTGCTTGACGCGATCAGGCTGCGCTTCTTCTTTGTCCATCTTGTTGATGGCGACCACAATCGGCACCCCTGCTGCTTTGGCGTGACTAATTGCTTCTTTCGTTTGTGGTTGCACACCATCATCCGCAGCCACAACCAACACAGCGATATCTGTTACTTTCGCCCCACGCGCCCGCATCGCAGTAAAGGCTTCGTGACCGGGGGTATCGAGGAAGACCACCTGTTTGATTTCCCCTTCATGTTCCACATCCACATGATAAGCACCTGTACGCTGAGTGATTCCCCCAGCTTCTCCTGCGGCGACTTTCGTTTTGCGAATCGCATCAAGAAGACTGGTTTTTCCATGATCCACGTGACCCATAATTGTAATGACTGGTGGTCGCCATTGCAGGTGTTCCCAGTCTTCTATATCCAGCATTTCCGTTTTGGTGGCTGCGGATTTTTCTTCAGGGATTTCTACTTCTACTCCTAAATCTTTGGCGACCAAACGCGCCGTTTCTAAATCGAGAGTTTGGGTAATATTGACCGAAATTCCTTTGAAGAAGAGATTTTTAATGATTTCCGTTTCGGAAACTGCCAATAACTCTGCTAAAGCAGGAACGGACATTCCTTCTGTCAGGGTCACTTTTTCAGGCTGTTCTCTAGTTTTTTCTTTTTCTAGACGCTGCTGACCGCGCTGAGACGGTTGTTGGCTTCCCCCTTTATTTTTCTTCGGTTTGCTAGGAGTGCTTTTTGTCGGCGCAGAGGCTACTTTTTGCAGAGCTTCTGGTTTCGGTGGACGTTCTAAAGACCGCAGCGCGATCGAGTCTTCTCCTAGCCCGCCGAGTTCTTCCTCCAAAGCCAACTCATCATCATCATCATCAATCAGAGGTTTTGGACGACGTTTTTTCTGAGCTTTTGCTTGTACCTTTTCTGGGTCTTCTTCCTCTTCTTCCCAGGCTTTTTTCTTCCCTGGTCGAGTTGGGGTTTCTACTCGTTTCACACGAGGACGTTTTGGCTGATCTAGGAGTAACTCGCTCTCATCTGTTGTGGTTTCCTCCTCTGGTGTTTCTTCATCAGAAACAGATTTCTTGACACCCTCTTCCTCTTCTAATGGAACTAATTTTTCTTCTTTTGAGCGCTTCGGTTTCGCCAGCATTTTGGGTTTCGCTGGTTTTTTCGGCGCTGGTTTTTCTTCCGACTTCGCTTCTGCTGTTTCTTTAGCTGCGGGTTTTGCTGGCGTTGATTTTAAGGTGGGTTTCGCTGGTTTTTTCGGTTTTTCTACCTTTTTCCCTTCTTTTTGCGGGGGTTGCGGTTTACTTGGCGGTTCTTTTAAATCTTGAGTTTCAGGAGATTTCGCTTCCGTTGCACTTTCCTTGGGTTGAGTCAGAGATGAGGGAGAAACCGAAGAAGGTTTTTCTTCTTCAACGGTGTCGATCCAAGTAACTTGTTCTTCTGATTCCTCTTGCGGTTTCAGTTCATTGACAGCATCTGAGGAGGAAGATTCAGATGAAGGCTTTTTCATTTTTGGCTTTGGCTTAACCCCTTGATTCCCCTCCGTCTTACTTGCTGGTGGATGTGGGGGGCCTTTTAGCTGCGGGCCATTATTTTTACTTTCTCCATTTTGACTTGCTGATTGGTTATTATCCACGCGTGCTTTGTTGTGTCGAACTTCTAAAATTTGCTGACTTTTTTTGGGCGCTTTTTTATTGTTTTGTCCATTCCCGTTAGCTTGTGGCTTCTTAGCACCCCGTTTTTCCACATCTGCTCGAATGCGTTCCGCATCACTTTCAGGAATGCTACTGCTATGTGTTTTTGCTGTGATGTTGAGTTGATTACAAATGTCCAATACTTCTTTATTTTCTAAATCTAGTTCTCTTGACAAATCATAGATTCTGACCTTAGTCATTCAGTATCCCCCATCCTTATGATAATCTTGTGTGTGTCTTTTTAGAGCATAATTTCTGGCCCTTACTTGCGGTAGTTGTGTTCAGTTTTAACTAACTTAATGCTGAATGCACTCTTGTGCTTATTAAGATGTAGATTAAATGTGAAGATGCTTGCTCCTAAAATAATTTACCCTGAGCTTATTATTGTACCAATGATTTCAAGTTTTCCAACGATAAGGGGTCATCCGTACTCCGCCGTGAGACAACGGAACGGGGTTCACAAGCGTCGGAACCAAGTTCCGACGACGACCCCTTGCCTGCGGATGACCGTTGGTCAGTGAGTCTTTGCCATAACTGCTCGTATATCTCGTCTGGAACTTTTGCTTTCAGGCTTCGTCCAAGGCGATTTTTGTACTGAGCCGTTTTCAGGCAACTCTGACAAGGACAAATATATGCTGAGCGCCCCATCCCTTCGTCTAATTGTACCGTTCGTGAAGGATAGGTTCTCACAATCCGCCAAAATTCTTCCTTCGGTGCAAGACGACGACAACTCAGACAACGGCGATCGTTTTTTTTCATGGTGTTGACTTTTGAGAACAGTGTAAAATGAGTCGGTTTCCATCTGGATCATAGGCATAAATTTCTTGTCCGTGAGAAGCGCTAATGGTTTCATTTAGAGGAGGATAGCCGAGTTGGGCAAGCTCGGCGATCGCATTTTCTAGGTTAACAACTTCCAAACACAAACTGATGGCGCTATTTTGGGGTTGGCTAAATTCAGTTTCATGAGTTGCTTTGGGTTTAAAAATTCCCACTCTCAATCCTCCAGACAACTGAAACTCAGCATATTTTTCGGGCAAATAAGGATCGGGAGATTGTTCCAAGAGAGTTTTGTAAAAAGCAACACTTCTCTCAAGGTTAACTGAAGCCAGAGTTATCAAGGCAGTTTGATATTTCATCGCTTGATCAATTCAGAAAAACTTTCTTAAATTCAAGCATATTTTCTGAGTGTCCCCTTAAAATCAGGATTAACAAAGTTTTTATCGATCGTGCTGTGGAGTAACTTCAGATTATAATGTTTAAGCGATTTCTAGCTTCATCTGCCTTCCTACTGTTGACCTTCGCTTTAGTTGACACAGATCAAGCCTTCTCATTTCCCTTGAACGAGTCAACTCTCATCTCCCAAACTGATTCCCAACCAGCAAATACCCCCCCGAGTCCTGATCAAACCACGGAAAAACCGCGAATTGCTGTGATTGACTTCGACTTTAGTAGTGTCGGAAGTCCCAATTTACTCTCACTGATTCCGGGGGGTGCTGAGGGAGTGGCTGATATATTAGTCACGGCGTTAGTCCAAGGGGGAGAGTACCGCGTGATTGAACGGAGTCAAATCGATACAATTCTAGCGGAACAAAACTTAGGGGCTTCTGGGCGTGTGGATGCTACTACGGCTGCAAAAGTTGGTAAAATTCTTGGGGTTAGAGCCGTTGTTATTGGTTCGGTGACCCAATTTGATTTGCAAGAACAAAGAAGTGGTGGGGGTATCTTCGGCATTGGTGCAAATGTTCAAGACACGGATGCTGAAGTGAAAATTAACGCCAGAGTGGTAGATACTAATACGGCAGAAATCCTCTACACCTTTGAAGGAGAAGGCAATCAAAGCCAGTCCGATACACAAGTGAGCGTTTTTGGCATTGGTGGGGGATCATCGACCAGTAATGAAGGAAAACTCCTCACCTTAGCCACAGAACAAGCAATTAAACAAATTAGTGATGAGATGGCAAGCCAAGCAGAGGAAATTGCTGCGCTACAGTTGCCACTCCCAGAAGTGCCAGCAGTGGTGGCGAGCATTTCAGGGAATATGATTATTCTCAATAAAGGGACCAATGAAGGGTATCAGGAAGGGATGATTGTTTCTATTGAACGAGTGACCCAAGAGGTAAAAGACCCAGAAACGGGGGAAGTCATCCGTCAATTAACCTCGAAACTGGCAGAAGTGAGACTCACTGATGTAGATGCCAAATCTAGTTTAGGACAATTGATTTCGGGTTCAGAATCGCCCCAAGTTGGTGATATTGCTAAGCCAATGGCTGGAAATTAAACAGACAGCGCTGAGAAGGAGAGTTCCCAATTGATAAACACAACTCAAAAGAATTCAGAATTAAAGGTTTTAGGATTGCCCGCTAATCAGGGAAGATGGTTGCTCATTCCCCTTGGAATGATGGTTTCACTCTGTTTGGGAACTGTTTACTCTTGGAGTATTTTTAGACATCCCATAGAAACAGAACTTAATCTCAGCGCAACCGAAAGCCTCTTTCCCTATACAACCGCCCTAGTTTTTTATGCAGGTTTAATGCCCGTGGCTGGCTTTTTAATCCCTCGTCTTGGCACAGTAGCCGTAGCAATGCTCGGGGGATCAATCTTGGGGATTGGCTATATTCTAGCCAGTTTTGCCCAAAATATTGTCATGTTGACCCTGACCTATGGGGTAATTGTGGGGACAGGTGTGGGCATCACCTATGGTGTCCCGATGGTGGTGATGTCCCGTTGGTTTCGAGATCGCAAAGGATTAGCGGTTGGGTTAGCAATTGTTGGCTTTGGTTTATCACCTCTAATCACCGCTCCCTTAGCCAAAAGTCTCATTGATCGCTTTCAGACACGACCCACGCTCTTAGTTTTGGGGATTGCTTTTGCCCTGATTATCCTCGCGATCGCACTAACGATGAAAGTCCCGCCAAAAGAGTGGGAACAAGCACAGCAACCGACAACTGCGACCACAACAACGCCTCAATTAACCAGATATCCCAAAAATATGCTCAAAAGTCGCTCTTTTTACGGCTTATGGCTATGCTACATGATCGCAACATTTGTGGGGTTAAGCGCGATTGGGATTTCGAGCCCAGTGGGAGAAGAAATGATCGGGATTGATGGAGGACTCGCAGCAAGCAGTGTTTCCCTGTTTGCCCTGTTTAACGGGCTGAGTCGTCCTCTATTTGGGTGGCTCGGCGATCGCTTTCTTCCTCATTATGTGGCGATCGGGTCTTACACACTGATTTTAATTGCTTGCATCCTTATGATCAACGCTCAATCAGGACAAGTGATCACCTATCTGGTTGCTTTCTGTCTGTTTTGGTTTTGTTTAGGAGGTTGGCTCGCCCTTGCCCCCGCTACCACGTTACGGCTATTTAACCCCGATGACTACGCTCAAAACTATGGGATTGTCTTCACGGCTTATGGGGTGGGAGCATTATTGGGAACACTGATTGCCGGACAGATTCGCGATTGGTTTGGCAGCTATACCTATGCTTTTTATCCAATGGGATTGTTAGCCATTGTCGGGATTTTTGTGGCTAGTTTTATGCTGAAGCGCGATCGGACAACAGTGAATAATGAATAATTAACAATTAGTTTTTGGTTCATTGTTCCTTTTTCTTGATTCTTTGGCAAACAGGAAATTGGTCATAGGTCAAGGGATTGCCAGTGGAGGTCATTTGATGGGAAAATAAAAGGTACTGCTTATTATTATTCACAAGGTAAATTAGCGAATGTCAAAAACCGTTGCCGATGTCATGACACCTAATCCGTCAGTGGTTCAGCCAGAGACTCCCCTCAAAGAAGCCATTAAACTACTGGCGGAAAAAAAATTTAGTGGTTTACCTGTGGTTAATGAAGAGGGAAAATTAGTCGGAGTTTTATCAGAAGCAGATTTGATGTGGCAGGAAACAGGAGTGGAGCAACCCCCCTATATTATGTTTCTCGATAGTGTCATTTATTTGCAAAATCCAGGGCAGTATGATAGAGAACTCCATAAGGCCTTAGGGCAAACCGTGGGAGAAGTGATGAGCACTCACGCCATCTCGATTACGGGCGATCGCCCCCTCAAAGAAGCAGCCCATTTGATGCACAAGCGGGAAGTCCGACGCTTACCTGTTGTCGATGAAGCGGGAAAAGTAGTCGGAATGATCACACGGGGCGATATTGTCAGAATAATGGCAGCAGAGTAATGAATAATTGATTCCCCCTTTTCATAGTTCTGTTTCCCTTGTGGGAGTGTTACCCTAAAAAAAATATTTTTCTCTAAGCCTCTCGTTAACTCCTCTTAATATAGAGTCTCTAAATTAGCTATGGCAAACTTCCCTGAACTTCCTCCTCAAACCGAATCACAACCGACGACTAAAGCAGCAGTAGCATCCCTGACACCAACGCTGGGTCAAAAAATCTTAAGACTTTTTGGTTGGCAGTTTTGGACGGTAGCCGTCATGATTAGTTTTGGGGTCACTGGCTATGTAGCGACTTCTGCGTTGCTCAGCTTAAATACTCCCAAAGGCTGCGAGTCAGTCTATTGGCCCCTAGCTTCAGGCGCAAGAAGGCTATACTGCGCTCAGGTGAAAGCTCAAACGGGAGATGCCCGAAGTTTATTAGCCGCGATCGCATTGGTTTCAGAATTGCCCGATGATCACCCCTTGCGGAGAGAAATTAATAAAAATATTAAACTTTGGTCAGAAGAAGTCCTGATTCAAGGAGAAGAACAGTTCCAAAAGGGTGATCTCAAAGCAGCGATGGCAATTGCTGAAAATATTCCCTCGGAAATCGCGGCAAAAGAGGTAGTTGAAGAGAAAGTCAA
Source organism: uncultured Dactylococcopsis sp. (assembly GCA_964463655.1). GTDB lineage: Bacteria > Cyanobacteriota > Cyanobacteriia > Cyanobacteriales > Rubidibacteraceae > Halothece. The sequence continues at coordinate 2,114 of CAYXDG010000098.1, read as the reverse complement.
ACAATGGCGTAAAATTTGGGAGCAAGGAAAAACCATTGAACAGGCAGTGGAAGAGCGCCTTAACCAAGCAGCTTGGAATTTAGCTTTCAATGAGGCGGGAAAGCTGACTGATTTGAAAAATGAATATTTAGCCAATCGTCGTTACACGGAAGTAGTGGCAAAAATTCAACAGGCGAAAATTGAAGGCGCTGTGTTAGATGAAGCGCGAGATGCTTTTGATGAAGGAGGGGTGGAAAATCTGATCGCAGCAATGGAGAAAGCGCAAGCAATTGAAGCCAATAGCTATTCTTATCAAGCAGCCCAAAAGCTAGTTGCTCAGGTGCGAGAAACTCTAGTGAAGAAAGCAGAAGAACAACTTGATCAACAAAATTGGCAAGTAGTCTTGGATATTTCAGGCAGCATTTCAAATAACATGGACTTTTCCGAAAAAGTGGCTGATTTGAGAGAAATTGCCTTTGCAGGATTGAATGCTCAAACAGGAACAATTAACGGTTTGGAAAAGGCGATCGCACAACTGGAAACCATCTCTGAAAAACGTCCCCTCTACGAAAAAGCTCAAACTCTCACCAACCGTTGGGAAAAAGAAATCGAAGGGATTGAAATCATAATTATAGCTAAAGAATATGCCCAAGGAGGCAATATTTCAGATTTAAAAGCGGGGATGAAACAAGCAAAGGAAGTGTCAGCAGATAATCCTCGTTATCAAGAAGCACAACAGCTAATTGCTCAATGGAATAGTAGAGTCCAAATTATTGAAGATCGTCCAATTTTAGACCGTGCGATCAAAATCTCCCGTAATAATAGTATTGGCGCTTATGAATCAGCGATCGCAGTGGCTCAAGAAATTTCTCGCAACCGAGTGCTTTATTCCCAAGCGCAAGGGAAAATTGCCACCTGGCGCGATCAAATTGAACGCATTGAAGACCAACCGCTCCTCACTCAAGCTAGTCGTCTTGCCAATCAAGGTCGCCTTAAAAGCGCAATTTCAGTAGCTCAGGAAATCTCCCAAGGTCGTGTGCTTTATTCGTCAGCCCAAAACAATATTGCAAGTTGGCGCAACGAAATCCAACTCATCGAAGACAGACCGATCTTATCACGGGCGAATCAGTTAGCAAGTCAAGGTCGTCTTGAAGAGGCGATCGCCACTGCCGAACAAATCAGCCGTAACCGCGCCTTATATCGAGAAGCTCAAGGAGATATTCAAACCTGGCGCCGCGATCTCGCAGCCAGAGAAAGCATTCGCCAAGCCTATCAATTAGCAGCAGCAGAAACCCCAGAATCTCTAAGCCAAGCGATTCAAAGGATTAGTCAAGCTCGTAATTCTGACAACTACCGCTACCAAGCTGAACGTCTCATGAATCAGTGGAGTAAGCAAATTTACGCGATCGCCCTCAGACAAGCCAATGAAGACGATCTAACCTTCGCCATCATGATTGCCCGTCAAATTCCCTCACAAAGCGGAATTTACCAAGAAGTGCGAGAGAAAATTGAGCAATGGCAACAACAATTAATCCTAACAGGTGAAGATTAATCAGAGGATTCATTCTTGACCCACTCAATCCCAGTTTGGATCGCTAGTAAGCATAAACCAATGGCTACCAAAACAAAGACCGCCGTGACTAAAACGCCCATTCCCATCACTAAAGTTCGCACCGCAACCGCGATCGTGGCTGCCGTTTGATTACTGTCTGGGAGTGGTTGCTGAGCATAGCGATTAATGAGCGCGATCGTGAATCGATACAGAGGAAGACTGAATCCCCCCGCAATAATCGCCCCAATTAAAGCATTTCTAAATGTTTGAGCAGAGTTCGGTTGTGTCATTCGTGATCTTCCGTTATGATGAACTTATACAAACCCAGACAAATTTTTCAGAAACTTTACTCTGCTTGAAGCCCACTTCCTGCTTCCTTCCACAAGGGTTCTTCCTAGTAACGTCGGCGTTAGCTAGTTCACAGAGCAGAAACGATGCAAATCACCGCCAAATATTGACTGTTATCAAACTATCTTGGTTATCGATTAGCTTAATTTAGACACTACCCTAGCATAAGTCGTTTACCCTTTGACATCCTCCCCGCCCTAAAGGGTGGAGATTCCTACTAGAACCAACTTAATTG
>CAYXDG010000097.1:0-11245 GCA_964463655.1 uncultured Dactylococcopsis sp. | reverse complement strand
TATTTTGTTTCATCGGTAGGGGGCGCTTCCTTAGAGACACTTAAAGGGTATATCCAGAACCAACAAAGGCTCGTCCTAGAAGGACGGGGTTTTAAACCCAATTTTTTGATAATTAATAAATGAATCATTAGGAAAGAGGAACTTATGGCAAAAACGGACTTCAAAGATTATTATTCCATTCTTGGTGTCAGCAAAAATGCTAGTGATAGCGACATCAAAAAAGCCTATCGTAAGTTAGCTCTTAAATATCACCCCGATCGCAATCCCAACGACAAACAAGCAGAAAACCGCTTCAAAGAAGTCAACGAAGCCTACGAAGTGCTCTCTGACCCCGAAAATCGGAAGAAATACGACCAATTCGGTCAATATTGGCAACAAGCTGACCAATTCCAACAACGAGGTGGTGGCGCTCGCACTCGCACCACTGGCTTTAACACCGATATGGGAGGCTTTGACTTTAGCCAATATGGGACGTTTGAAGAATTTATTGATGAACTCCTTGGACGCTTCAACACCCCGGGAGAACGCACTCGTTACAAATATCAAACCTCTCCAGGTGGCGCTACCAGTGTCGGGGTTGGCGCTGATGCGGAAGCAACCATTCGTTTAACCTTTAGTGAAGCCTTTCGAGGGGTGCAAAAACGCCTCAGTATTGCTAGTGAAGTGGTTAATGTCCGTATTCCTGCAGGGGTCAAACCAGGGAGTCGCATTCGTGTACCTGGCAAAGGAAAAGCGGGTCTCTCTGGTCAAAAAAGAGGAGACTTGTATCTTAAAGTAGAACTACAACCCCATTCTTTCTTCCGTTTTGAAGATGAGCATCTCATTGGAGAAGTTCCCATTACCCCCGATGAAGCAGTTTTAGGCGGGGGAATTGAAGTTCCCACTCCTGATGGGAAGGTATCTGTCAAAGTTCCCGCAGGGATTCGGTCTGGACAATCTCTTCGTTTGCGAGGGAAAGGTTGGGTTAATCCGAAAGGAGAACGAGGAGACTTGTTTATGCGGGTTAATATTACTATTCCTAAAAATATTAGCGGAACTGAGCGCGAACTCTATGAAAAAATTCGGGCAAACCGCAAAGAAGACCCCCGTCAAAGCCTGAAAAATGTTCAACTTTAAGACAAGGGGGGTTACCCCTTGCCTCTCATTAAATTTAAATGCCAGAATGTCCCAGTGCTAAACCAGTGACAAGCATTCCGAAGACGAGGAAAGGCTGAGCGCTGGCTTGGTATTTGACATCATTTTCGAGAGGAGAGCGCAGGAAATACATATCTTGGAAGGTAATCTGAGGAATCACCAACAAGATCAAAATCGTTGCATAAAGATTTTCCTGAATGCTCATTAAATAGCCTGCAATGCCCAGTTGAAAGCTGTCAATCATCAAGACACTAATCCAAGCAGCGCCACCAACACCAAACATGACAGGGAGGGATTTTAAGCCTAACTCGCGATCGCCTTCCACACTCTTGAAGTCATTGACCACTGCAATCCCCAAACCTGCAAAACTATAAATTAAGGTCAGGATGATAATCGTCCAATTTAGATCGCCAAATAAGGAATGTCCCGCCCACCAAGGCAAGGCGATATAACTCGAACCGAGCGCGTAGTTTCCTAACCAACCGTTTTTCTTCAGTTTAAGCGGGGGAGCAGAATAAATAAAGGCGAGGAATGTGCCAATGAGCGTGATGATGGTAATTTTAGGATAGGCATTCCCACCCCACTGATCCAGCGCAAACGCTAATGCTAGTCCAGCAACGAGGAGAATTAAAATCTGGGTCACTACTTGGGGAATGGAAATCGCACCAGAAGGAATCGGGCGATAGGGTTCATTAATGGCATCAATTTCGCGATCGTAGAAATCATTGAGGGTTTGAGTATAACCCGCCATCAAGGGGCCTGAAAGCAACATACAGGTCACGACTTTTACCAAGTCTTCCACTTGCCAATGAAAATCCCCTGAAGAGGCTGCACCGCAAATGACCCCCCAAATCAGAGGAATCCAGGTGATGGGTTTCATCAGTTGCAGACGAATTTTCCAAACAGAGGTTTCTCCTGTCGCAGCACCCTTCATCCCCAGCATTTGGCGAGTTTTGCCATAGCTGCTTTCTTTTTTTTCGGGTTGTTCTTGAGTTTCAGAAGAGGTAGATTCAGACATATTCCGTTAAATTTTGTTATCTTTGCTTCCCCGATCATAGCGATGGTTGCAAGGTTGGGTGCGATTCTTGCGCGGTTAATTCTAAGAAGACATCTTCTAAAGTGGGTTTGTCGCGCTGCATTTCATAAATTTCTATCCCTGAGTTAACTAAAACGGCTGCAATTTTAGGGGCTGGTTCTGTGTTCGGATGACAGGTAATTTTAACTTGGAAATGATCTGGGTTTTCTTGGGAAAAAATATTAACCGCAGCCACTTCAGGAAGAGTGTTGAGAGTGTTTTTGATGAGGTCTTCTTCCCCAGCCAATTCTAAAGTATAACCTCCACCTTTGGCTAAATCTGTCATTAAATAATCAGGGGTATTGGTGGCAACAACACGACCATTGGCGATAATGGTAACGCGATCGCTGATTAAATTCACTTCCGACAAAAGATGACTGGAAAAAATAATGGTATGATCTCCAGCCAGACTTTTAATCAGATTTCTAATTTCAATCATCTGTCTAGGGTCAAGCCCGATCGTGGGTTCGTCTAAGATAATGACAGGGGGATCATGAGCGATTGCCTGGGCAATTCCCACTCGTTGACGATATCCCTTGGACAGTTTACGAATTAAAGTATTGCGTTTGTCTGCGAGAAAACAGCGTTCAATGGTATCATTAACTCGTTTAGCGCGATCGCCCCAAGGAACGCCTTTAATTTGGGTAACAAAGTGTAGGAATCCTTTGACCGTCATATCCAGATATAAGGGGGGATTTTCGGGTAAATAACCGATACATTTGCGAACCGCTAAAGAGTGTTCATGGACATCGTAATCGCCAATCGTGGCTGTTCCCGTACTCGCAGGAAGATAACCCGCTAAAATTCTTAGGGTTGTGGTTTTTCCCGCGCCATTGGGTCCAAGAAAACCTAAAATTTCCCCTTTTTCCACGGAAAAGGTAACATCAGTAATGGCTGTGGTCGAACCAAAAAATTTGCTCACATTCTTAACTTCAATCATAGATATTCGGGAGAGGAATTATTTCTGATGCGTCGTTATCCTCTATTGTTACTCACCCTCATAATTACTTTACTCCCTTGGGCAACCAAAGCCAAAGCCCAAGCAGACTTATCCTCTCCTATCATTCCTGTGACAGAATTAAGAGATGTGCAACCCGCTGACTGGGCGTTTTCAGCGTTACAGCAACTCCAAAACCGTTATCAATGTATTCTAGGATATCCAGACCCAACCTTTCGCGGAGAACAAGCAATGACTCGCTATGAGTTCGCTGCGCTGCTGAATCGTTGCTTAACCCAGTTGGAAGCAAATCTCACCTCAGAAGAACAAGCAATTAGTCAACAGTTACAAGTTGAGTTTACCCGAGAGTTATCCATTGTACGGGGGAGAGTGGATGTGATGACAGCGCGGGTGCGAGAGTTGGAAATTACTCAATTCTCGACAACCACAAAACTGCGCGGGGTGGTAAATTTTGCCCTCACTAATAGCACTCAATCAGGATCAGACAGTGGTGTGACCTTGCAAGGGCGATCGCGCCTCGATTTGAAAAGCAGCTTGACAGGAAAAGACTTATTTCTCACCCGTTTAACCGCAGGAAACGCCATTACCCCTGATTTAGCCAACAAGACCCCAGAACTGACCCAAACCCAGCAATGGCGAGGAAATACGGATAATAATCTGATTCTGAGTAAGCTAACTTATCAGTTTCCCTTGGGAGACAAAGCGCAAGCAATGATCACTCCAATCGGGGGACAAAACGCAGATTACAATACCCCTGCGGTTAATCCCTTTTTGGAAGATGATAATGCTGGAACAACCACTCTCTCAACTTTTGGACAGCGTAACCCTATTCTTAGCTTAGGAGGAGGAACTGGAGTTGCTTTTTCCTACGCTTTCAATGACTCCCTTGAGTTGGGACTGGGATACTACACCAGAGAAGCCAATCACCCCGAAACAGGTTTATTCAATGGCTCTTACACGGTGGGAACTCGCTTAAAATGGGCGATCGGCGATCGCCTTTCTTTGGGAATCAATTATCTCCATAGCTTCTTTCAAGAGGGAGAATTTGGCTTTACAGACGGTTTAACTGACCCTTCCAACATTGTGGGAACAACAGTTGTTAACGAGACACTCAGCCAGTTTCCTACAGTTACCAACGCTTATGGCATTGAACTCTTTTGGGAAGCCAGCCCCAAATTAGCATTTGGAGGCAGACTGGGTTATACTGATGTGCAAGCCATTGATCAAGGGGATGGGGAAATTTGGAATTATTCCCTCTCGATCGTGTTTCCAGATTTAGGTCAAATCAATAATCTGGGGGGGATTATTATGGGTGCTCAGCCCTATCTTGGCAGTTTAGAAGGAGTTTCCTCTTTGAGTAATGATATTCCTTGGCACATCGAAGGCTTTTATAGATGGCAAGTCAACGACCATGTTTCTCTTACCCCAGGACTAATTTGGCATCTTAACCCCAATCAAGATCAAGGGGAAAATGACATTGTAACCAGTACCATGAGGATGACACTGACTTTTTAAGAAAGTTTCTTGAACTTTAGAAAAAAATTCTGATTGACTCCTTGACAATAAATCAGTAAATTAGGGGTTAACTAAGTAAAGACGTTCTCATAAATGTCTCTACAGGCCATTATAATGTCACCGTTGTTTTTCCAGGGTTGTGATGCAACAACTTATTGAAGTTTTGATTGAAAGTTATGGGTTTGAACTCAATGGGAAAACCCCTGAAGAGATCACAAAATGCTGGCTATATGAATATGACTACCATTGGATTCGCCTGGCAATTATTGAAGCGCTCTATCTGGGACGATATAAGGCTTTTTCCGTTGAGCAAATTCTGAATCTTTGGTCGCGCAGGGGTCACGCGAGGTTTCATTTTACCCATGAATTTGAACGCCTTATCTGTCGTCGTCTTCCGAAGTCTTTACGAGAATTTTCGGAGACGATCGCGGAGGAAGAAGATGAACCCACTCCTCCCTCAGATGCAATGAGCGATGATGATGATGAGAATTGGGAAGAGGAAGCGATCGCAGAGGAAGATGAGGAAACCCCTGATCCTCCTTTGAGTATTAATCGCTTCACCCCTCTACTCGATCGCTCTCATATTTACTCGAAGTTAAAAGCGGTTGCTGAATCAGGGCTCAATTAATTAGTGATGCGTCGAATCTCCGAATAAAACATCACCCATCCTTGATGATCCTCACGATTATCTTGCCAAACGGTTCGCAGTCTTAAGTTAGGATGAGCAAACCAGACACGCTCTTTGAGTAAACCGCGATCGTCGATTTGGGTGGAAAGGGTGAGCGCTTCATCTTCTGCGATCGCAAAATTGCCAATAATGAGTGAGGAATCAGGATTCATTCGCTTCTGAATTAAGTGACCTTGTTGTTTTTGTTCATCACTGAGCAAGAGAATCAGATTTGACCCTTTTTCCCCATCAGAATCCCAGCTAATTTTAGCCCCAACGCGGTTGAGAGATTGTGGCTTATGTAAGTGCTGTTGTGCTGCTTCCGATAGATCAAAGAGCGCGTGATCGTCGGGAGAAAGTAATTCTACAGTAACCTCTCCTTTCCCATTTTCTACTTTTTTCTGAGCAAGGTTATATCGTGTGCGCTGGGTAAACCATTTTCCTGCGCTTTGTTCAAAAAAAGTTTGAATATCAATCATTAGGTCTTAATTTTATAAATTACCAAGTTTTTCTAGAGAAATGACCGCTGCTTTGCTCACTTGCGGATGGTTGTCTTTGGCGAGATATTGTAAAGCAGAGACGCTTTTTTCTGAGGGAAGATTTCCTAACGCCTCCGCAAGACGTTGACGTACCAGCCAATCTTCTGACTGGACAAAGTTTAACATCTGTTCAACAGAGTCAACGCTTTTAATTTCCCCTAAAGCAGCGATCGCGGCTTGTTGTAACACCACTTCCTCGCTGTTGAGCGCTTCTAATAAAACTTCTCTGGCTTTGGGGTTTTGCAGATTCCCTAAAGACACCGCAGCACTAAATCGGACTAACCAGCTAGTATCCTCATAAAACAATCTTACCAATGGTTCAAAAGCCCGTTGATCTTGCAGATATCCCATTGCGCCAGCAGCATCGGCTCGAATCCCATAATCATCATCTTCTAGTAATCCTAAAAGCAACTCATAAGATTCTGCAGTGGGTTTCACTCCCAACGCAAACACCGCCATCGATCGAATTTGCAGACTTTGATCATTTAAAACCTTTTTGATTAGAGGAACGGCTTGTTCTGGCTCGACATCTCGTAATTGCGCTAAGGCTACCATGCGATCGCGTTGACTGGGACTTTCTAGCTGTTGAGACAATTCTTCGAGATTAACATTACTCATCATCATTATTTATTTTTGTAAAAAATCTTTAAACTTTCCTGATTCCCAACATAACGCCAATGCCAAGGTTCATAAGTAATATTTTGCAGATTATCCCTTGGAAACGACAGTTCAAAGCTGTAACGGGCTGCATTCTCCTCTAACCAAGCAAAGGCTCTTGTTTCCTCAAAACTCTCCTCCACATGAGTGGCTGGTGCTGTGGCATCTCCAAGATCAATGGCATAACCTGTATGATGTTCACTATACCCTGGCGGTGCGCTCACCTCTGCTCGTTCTCTCGCTCTTTGTCCTCGTTGTTTTTTAATTTCAAAAAAGAGATATTCCTGCTCTTCCACTGTGCGAAACCCAGACAAGGCGACTAAGCGCACTCCTTCCCGTAGCGCATCCCCCTGCATTTTGATCAAGGCTTTGGCTGCTGGTGTTTTTAATTTAATCCGACCATCGGCGGTAACTGGGGTTAAGCTGTCTAAATCAGCTTCTTTATAAGGTAAATGGCCCAATAAATCATCACTGGCTTTTCTGACAGAGACTTCTTCAGAAGATAAACTTGAGGGTGGGTCTGGGTTGAGATTTTCTTGAGCCGTCCTTTCTTCTACCACTGGGGACGTAATACTCGGTTCAGACAGTTTTTCCCACCCAGAAACGCCGATGATTGCTCCCAATAAACCGAAACCCAAAGCTACACCTAGCCAGGGCCATGAACGTTTTTTTCTTCTCTTGCGGGCGATCGGGGCGACATCTCTTAGAGCCTCTGGAATGTCATCAGGAGAGGGTTGATTATTCCCAACAGACAAGGTTTCTCCTCCACTCAGCGCGGTCAATCTCTCTCAGTTTAGCAGGGGAGAGACCGTTATGAGTGAGCTTCTGGTGAAATATTCCCACGGTTAATGCTTTTCTGTCTTTTTTCTGACCATGATTGAGCATTTCTTGAGGTGTTAAATACATTGTCGGTTTTATGTTGATTTACAACTATATCTTGTCATGTCTTGGTAGTGCGATCGCGCTGCCACAAAAATTACTCCCCAGAGTCTTTAGGTTTTGTCACAATGCCGAGTGTAGCTCCTTTTATGGTTCGCAATTCATCCATGACTTCAACGACATCGCCATGATAAACCTTCTCGTCGGCTTTGATCTTGATGATTGCTTTTTGATCTGGGTTTAAAGACTGTTCAATTTCTGAGCGTAGATTTTCCAAAGCCACAGGCTTCTCACCCAACGCGATCGCGCCGTCAGGCTGTATAGTTACTGTAAAATCCGCTTGTTCTTGTTGCTGAGCCGTACTTGCATCAGGAAGATTCACAGGTAATCCTTCCGTGCGACTCAGGAAGAGTGAAGCCAAAATAAAGTACGCCAAAATCGCGAAAATAACATCAATTAGAGGTAAGATATTAACTTCTAAGTTATCCTCCCCCTCATCATCCCAAAGGTTCATAGGATTCCTCCGATCGATGAGAATCGTTTTGTTTGTCATAGTGCCATTCATAGAGAATTTCTAACTGGCTGCCATATTCTTGAATCATGGCGATTTGTCGTCTGTATAATCCTCGAAACAGATTCGCAAACATCAAGGTAAAAATCGCAACAAACAATCCCACTGCAGTCGAAACGAGGGCTTCGCCAATACCACCAGTGACACCTGTGGCATCTCCTCCAATATCGCCGAGGCGAATCGCTGAAAATGAGCGAATTAAGCCCAGAATTGTTCCTAATAAGCCGAATAAGGGAGCGACCGCAACAATTGTCTGAAACATTGTCCCAAACCGTCTCAGAAGAGGAATTTCTGCTTGAGTTGCTCCCTGTAAACCCAGATGAAATTGACTGGGTGATGCGCCGTCCAACTCTAAGGCTTCGAGAAAAATGCGGGCGATTGGGAGATCGTTGTGTTGTTTTAGCTGCTCATAACCAGCAAAGCGATCAGAATGATAAGTGCGTAAAAAGTTTTTGACAACTGATCGCTGGCGACGAGTAATCCGATACCAAAACCGAGCTCTTTCTATGGAAATCGCGATCGCGATCGTAGAAAATAAGAGCAGAGGCCCCATGACAATTCCCCCAGCTTTCAATAACTCTATTACCTGATCCATAGATATACTTTTAACGAGAGCTTAGTTGGTTCAGGATATAGATTATAAAGTTATTAAAAATTAATGTCAAGTAGAACCCGCCACAACTTGACTGAAAAATACTGATAATCTCCCTCATGAGAGTAGGAGTTGCTATAATCTGTGGTATGCTTTGATGAAAGTTAGAAGCATTTGCGATCGCCCGAAGGGCGCTACCAAAAGTAATCGCGCTCCGCGTCTTAGCAAAGCCAATCCATGATGAATGACTCTCAATTTCCTCAAAAAAGTGACTGTCGTTACTGTTCAGTTGTTGCAAAAGCCAAAGCCGTCGCTCCGATTGGAACGGCAATTGTTGCCGATTTATGGATTGCCATTGAAGTGCCGTATCCTTGGGCGAAAAATCCTTGGCAAAGAGAATCTCCTGAATTGATTGAGTTATTCGAGTCATTGGTGAAGCATCCTCGGCTCTGGCGATCGACAAGAATTTTGGCGATCGCACCTGATCAAGAGTATTCTCAACAAGGGCATCGTCATGTCCTATGCTATCGGCGACCCAAGCAACAATTTCTGATTGGATATGATAGGGACGCTTTCTGTGTCCCCGTTACCATGCTGGCGCAATTAGTGAAGAAACTGCTATTTCAACAGGAGTTAACGGAGTTTGTCCCTTATCGGCAAAATCCAGTCCGTAGCTTATTCATTTGTACACACACCCACTACGATCTAGCCTGCGGACGCTTTGGAAAACCCCTTTTCAACACTCTCCGACGAGATTACGCAATGCCTACGATTCGGTCTTCGACCGACAAGGGAAAATTGCAAGTTTGGCAAACCTCTCATTTTGGCGGACACCACTTTGCCCCCACGCTAATTGATTTTCCTCAAGGTCAATTTTGGGGGCATTTAGAGACAGAAATCCTCCCGATACTGATTCATCGCCAAGGAGATTTAAGCCAGCTTTTACCCTGTTATCGTGGGTGGGGAGCTTGGTCTCAGTGGGGACAAGTCGTCGAGCGAGAACTTTGGCAGCAAGTCGGTTGGTCGTGGCTAGAAATTCCAAAAGCTGAACGTATTCTCAGAGCAGATGGGGGAAAATTACACGATTCTCTCTTACGTTGGTTGTTACAACCGATACCAACTATTCAGGCGCAAACCCTACGCAACAAATTAGAGCAAAAACTTACTTTTGCCGAGGTGGAAATTCGAGTTGGTAACAATGAGGAGGGTTTACCAAGAACCTATCGGGCAAGAGTTGAAGCCAACCAAGAGGTGATGACCTCCTTAAACTCTGGGAAAACCGCCAATCTATATCCTGTTAAACAGTATCAGGTTTCAGTGATGAGTTAGAATGCTCGGTTCGATGGTGATTTCCTCTGAATCCTCCGTTGGGCTGCTTGATGGTCTTCAAAGGTTTTACTAAAAACGTGCGTTCCATCATAACGGGCGACAAAAAAGAGATAATCGGTTTCTGGGGGATTGAGAGACGCTTCTAACGCAGGTTTCCCTGGACTGGCGATCGGGGTTGGGGGTAATCCTGTGTTTAAATAAGTATTGTAAGGAGAAGGAGTATTCACCTGTTTTAGCGTGAGGGGTTGGTCTTGTGTTTGTTGGATGTTTAAGCCATATTCAACTGTTGGATCAGCAGCTAGGGGCATTCCTCTTTCTAAACGTTCCGCAAAAACCCCAGCAATCAGCGATCGCTCTTCGGAGACAACAGTTTCTTTTTCTACAATACTGGCGAGAGTGACCCATTCCAAAAAAGTGTAAGGACTGTCTTGATTTTCGTAGAGAGGGAGCGCAATCTTGGCAAAGCGATCGAGCATTAAATTAATAATAAACTCAGGGGTTGCGCCATCGCGCTTGAGTTGATAAGTATCGGGATATAAAAACCCTTCTAAATGAGGAATCCCCACAGGAAGCCAAGGATATAAACTGCGATCAAAGTTGCGTGTGGCTGCTAAAAAACTCTCGGCGGAGAAATATCCTAATTCCTCAAAATAGTCAGCCATCTTCTGTTGTGTCCAACCTTCAGGAATCGTGAAGCGAGTTTCTATCACATCTCCCGCGATGATTTTCTGTCCAATTTCTGGGAGAGAAGAAGCTGGAGAAAATTCATAGGTGCCCGCTTGAAAAGTGTCTGGTTGTGCTTGTAATTTGAGAGACTGTAGCCAGATACGCCACGCAATGTTCGATCGAATTAACCCTGCGGTTTCCAGTTTTTGACCGATGGTTTGCGCGGAAGTCCCTAGGGGAATTTCAACGATAATGGCTTGAGAAGAGGAAGCAATGGGCGCGATCGCATTCCGCCACCAATACCATCCTCCTGCTGCTGTGACTGAAAAAACTGTCCCAACACTAAACAAACTCAAACATCCGACTTTAATCAACTTGTCAAACTTCAACGTCCCTATCCTTAGTCATCACTGATCAAACGTTGACATCCTCCCCGTCCTAAAAGGCGGAGATTCCTACTAGAACCAACTTAATTGTTTGCTCTTTTGGTGGGTTGACGCTTCACTGGAAACTGCTACCCAATCGGTAGTCTCACACTCCCTCCAACATCCGTTTTGAGTCTCAGACTGTCCACCCGCGACTTTTAAGATATTTCTACTGGCGTTGATATCGCGATCGTGAACCGCTCTACAATTTAAGCACGTCCACTCCCGAACATCCAAC
>CAYXDG010000096.1:0-11706 GCA_964463655.1 uncultured Dactylococcopsis sp. | reverse complement strand
AAACGAAATAAGAAGGTTTAGACCGTTTTGTTACGTTATGCTACTCACTCTAAGATTCTAAAATGGATTTAATTACTGCGCTATTTTCAATTACTGAGATTCTCGTTTTTTCTTGGGGTTTTTTCTCTGGTTGCGAGAAAAAGCCAATCCTCACAAAATACAATGCTGACTCTAGGATAACGGAACTTTCAATTTCATTAAAAATTACAAACTGTCTTCGCCACTGCTAACCCAGATAAAAAAGCACTTTCGGCAGGAGAGACTAGAAAATCAGTGGGTAAAAATCCATCTCCTGCTAAATAGAGGGAGTCTGACACCGCAAAGAAAGGCGCTGGAAAGGGCTGAATTGGGGTGCTATAGCGCCAAAAATGCACTTGCTGAAGAATTACCCTCCCTTGTCCGAGAAAGCCCCTTGCTGCTTCAATAAGCTGCTGACCCCCTAACGCTTGATCTTTTTTCTCAGAATACTCTGCGCTAAACTTAGCGTTCCCAAACAAGGTTACAGCATAAGCAGCAGGAGAAATCCCTTTTTGATGGTTACAAGCGATCCAATCGAGAACTTCTCCTCCCACATCATAACCGCCAGCATCTGAGATCGCGATCGCCTCTGAAACGAATAACAACACAGCTAGACAAGGATCATAAGAAATTTGCTTGAGTCTTTCATCTGTTATTTGAATGTTAGATGCTTGTAAGAGTTGAAGACTTTGGGGGAGAGGGGCTGTTAAAATCACGCGATCGCTGTTATAGTTTCTCCCATCTTCGGTAACCACTGTCCAAACTCCCTTTTGCTCAGAAAAACGAATCACTTTTGTTTGTGTCTCCACATCCAAGTCAGACGCGAGATGTTTGGTAATGCAACGAATTCCATTCACCCCTTTGTATTTTAGCTGTTTTGGCTCTTTTGCCACGCCAGTCCAAGTCTCAATGATTCCTAGTTGTAACCATTGCTGAATCGATGTTTGAAACGCTTGTGTAGTAACCGTTAAATACTGTATCCCATAATCAAAGATTCCCTCTCCTTGCTGCGGATGAGGAATGCGACGAGTGGCGAAACGTCCCCCGAGTCCCCTTCCTTTGTCTAACACTTTTACACGATATCCTTGAGATTGAAGCTCAGTGGCTGCGACTAACCCACAGATTCCTCCCCCAATGATGAGACAATGGTTATGATCTGCCATAAGAATGTTCTGCAAGATTTTCTAAACTGTAACTTGTTCGTTATCGTTGAGATAGGGGAAGACTCATTACTCAATTTTACCAATGGTATCTCAAAGCAAACTACCCGCACCGTTCAATCATCAACCACCACCACCCCAACAACACTATAGCGATAGTGCATTGGGTCTAGTGGCGACAAAAAGTTTCCCAGCGATCGTAGGAACTGCCGATATGATGCTAAAATCAGCAGAAGTCACGCTGGTCGGCTATGAAAAAATTGGCAGTGGTCATTGTACCGCGATTGTGCGCGGAAAAACCGCCGATGTCCGTCTCGCGGTGGAAGAAGGGGCAAAAACGGCTGAACAATTTGGACAACTGATTTCTAAGTTAGTGATTCCCCGTCCCATGCCCAATTTAGAAGCTGTCTTTCCTATTGGCACTCGCTTAGTTGAATTAGCGCAACAAAAACGAGGTTATAGCAATCTGAGCAACCGTGCGATCGGACTACTGGAAACCAGAGGCTTTCCCGCAATGGTCGCAGGTGCAGATGCGATGCTAAAAGCTGCCGATGTCCAATTAACCTCTTATGAAACCATTGGTGAAGGACTCTGTACTGCCATTATTCGCGGATCAGTGGCTAATGTGGCGATGGCGATCGAGGTGGGAATGCACGAAGCAGAAAGAGTGGGTGAACTTCATGCAGTTATGGTGATTCCACGCTTAATGGAAGACTTAGAACATACCCTCCCCGTGGCAAAATATTCGCAAGAAGACAAACCTTTATCCTTACCCCAAAAACAAAAGGAAACCCAAAAACAGCCCTTATCCTTACCTCAAAACCAAGAGGAAACGAAACGTCAACCACTTTCTCTACCGCAAAAACAAGAAGAAAGACAACCTCTTTCTTTGGAAAAATACGAGGAGGAGGCGATCGACGTTCAATCCTATCGAGAAGAAGAACCTTCCGCGATCGAGCTTCCTGAATTAGAAAAAATGGAGTATCCCGAAGAAAGCGAAGAACAACAGCAAAAACGTCAACAACAGCATTCTTCCTCTGAAGATAATTGATTTCCCACAGGTTAAACCCTACTGGTTTGTCTGTGAGGTTGATTCTCCACAATGACCAGATTACCAACAATCAGCAGCGGTTGATTTAAGAATCTTTGATCATAATGCAGTTTAAATATTTTGAAAGTTGCGAACCCTCCTTATTTTGGGGCGGGGAGGATGTCAAGTTACTAAATTTAAGGAGAAAATAGCTGTGGCTCTGTATGCAGATTTACATCGTCATTTAGGCGGTTCCGTTGTCCCAAGGGTTTTGTGGCGCTATTTTCAGCGACATGATTCAACTTTAGCCGAAAAGTTTCCCCGTTATGCTGAATTTGAAGACTTCTACACTCGTCCTCGCAATACCCTTGATGAATATCTTGAACTTCATACCCTTGTGGAAAGTGTCCAAACTGCTGACACTTTACCCTATTTCATTTATCGCCTGATTCGGGGCGCTTATGTGTTTGAAAACCTCGCTTATCTGGAATTACGCTATACTCCCTATTTGCGAACGGATGAAAGTCTTAATCAGTCCCAACGCATTGACCAGATGCGGGAGATTGTCAAAATTGTTGGCGAAGCGACGAAGGTGGGAGAATATCCCATGATTACCAGTCAGATTCTTTGTATGCACTCGCGGTTGTCTTATGAGGTGAATCGTGCGATCGTGGATTTAGCCGGGAATCATCCAGAATATGTCTGTGCGATCGATTTAGCAGGGGGAGATGCTCTTTATGGCGATCGCCTCGATGAGTTTAAACAATTATATCAGTATGCGCGATCGCGCAACTTAAAAACAACCGGCCACGTTTTTGAAACCAAAGATGGCTTATATCCTCAATTACTCCCCTATTTAATGCGGATTGGTCATGGCATTCAAATTCCTCTCCAGCGCCCTGAATTGCTCCCAGAAATTGCCCAGAGAGGACAATGTTTAGAAGTCTGTCCCACAACTTATACGAAAACAGGAACTTTAGATAACTTATCGCAACTCAAAACTGTTTTCGATCGCTGTTTTGAAGCAGGGGTTGATATTGCCATTTGTACGGACAACGCAGGGTTACACAATGTTCGCCTCCCCTTTGAATATGAAAATCTCCTCACCCTAGATATTATTGATTTTCATCAATTGCAAGTCTGTCAGGAAGCAGCATTTCGTCATGCCTTTGCTTGGCCCTATAGTCAACCGCCAGCATCGCTATTAACTGGGTTATTACAAGGCAATTATGATTAACCGTCAGGTTGAGCAACAAGAGCTAATTCTACCCAACTTGACTCAGGTTGTGTGAGGTGAGCGCGGATATTGGGTCCAAAAAACCGTTCAATTTTTTCTTGCTTTTCTTGCCAAGTTTCCCATGAGACTAGAGAGGATTCAAACTCTAAAACTAAGCCATAAGAACCCTCGATTGCTTCTTCGCGCAGTCCCATCAAAACAGGTCTTTCCTCATCCGTTGGGCTGAGTCCTAGGGATTCTAGGGATTCCTCTAAATGTACTTGTTGTCCGTAGCGATAACGAGTGACATCCTTGCGAACTTGCTCTTGAGTAGGAGTTGCTTTTTCTTCCCTCAATTTAATCACTTCTGGCGGGGTTTCCTTCGTATAGGGAGTTGGCTTTAGCTCTGCTGCTTTGAGAGCTAATCCCCCCAAAAACAGGGGAATTCCATAAAAAAAGCCAGCTAAGTTGAGGGTCGCATTCCCCGCGCCATAGGCGACAAACCCGACAATAGCCAGCGTTCCCCCAATAATCATGCCCCATTTTCCTAAAGATATTTTACCAAGCATCTTGACATCGATCGTGTAATTGGATAGTGTTGTTGCTGTTGTCCAGACGTTCCTAGAAACGCCATTAGACTAATGAGTCTTACCCCTCGATTGATTATATCAAGTTTTGTTGCTAAAATTTTTTTAGTAAAGACTGAAATCTAGAGTAGGAAAAACTGGGTAATGAATAAACAAACACTGATTGATCGCATCCGTAAAATTGAAACCAAGCGTGAAGTTTTGGTTGATTTGATGGAACAACCGAATCTTGGCAGCTTGCGCTTAGATGTCAATCAGGCTTTAGAAGAATTAGATGACTTAATTGAAGATTTTAAAGCAACGTTCCCAGAAGCTCAAGACCGTTAAGTCTGACATCCTAACTGTTTGATCAGATTAATTAATTCTTCGGTTGGGGTTTCTTTGGGGCAAAAAGTGTCAACACTTTCAGCACTTTCAGCATCACAGAGGCTTTCAACAGGAAGACTTTCTAAGGAGGAGTAAGCAATAATTTTCACCTTGGGATCAAACTGCTTAATCTTTTTAGAAGCGCTCATTCCATCCATAATTGGCATCTGTAAGTCCATAACCAGCACATCAGGAGCTTGCTTTCTCGCAATCTCTACTGCTTCTTTTCCGTTGGCTGCGATTCCGACTAGAGTAATCGCTGGGCGGGCTGATAAAACCAGTTTTAGGGTATAGCGAGTTAACTCATGGTCATCGGCAATAAGGACTCGCAATGTTTGTTGCTGTGTAGCTAACTTACTCAAGGTTGATTTAATGGGTTGGGATTGACGGTTAACATTATAAATAATGCTAAGTACCTTTCCAAGGTTTTTTCCTCTGTCATCCGAAAGAACTCATCAAAACCAGCAAAGATTGAGGCGACCTTTTTAAATTCTTCCTTATGGTAAAAGTTTTGACGTTTTTCTTAATTCTCGTCCTTCTTAGCTACTATGTGACCAATACTTTGCTCTTCTTTCCTCTGGATTTCGTTAAAAGTTTGGATTCACTTTTTGGATATGGGACACTCATTCTTGGGGTGAGCCTTCTCATTTGGCTAATGGGAGATTAATTTTTGCTGAAACGGAGAGGGAGGGATTCGAACCCTCGAGGAGGTGTGAACCCCCTAACGCCTTAGCAGGGCGCCGCTTTCAACCGCTCAGCCACCTCTCCAAGGATAAGACGACTTCTAATTATAGTGGATGATCGTTCAATTGTCAAAGGAATCTAAGAATTTTATTCTTGCGCGATCGCACTTCGATAACATGAAATGACAGGTACACTTGCCATGCTAACTTCATGAGTCTCATCAACACAATTAAAGCGGACTACGATCGCTTTCCCAAAAATCAAAGTTACGACATTTATGCCAAAGATGTTTATTTCAAAGACCCTTTAACGGAGTTTCGAGGCTTAAAGCGCTATCAATCTATGATTGATTTTATCAGCACCTGGTTCAAAAACATCAACCTTGAACTCCACGACATTCGCCAAGAAGAAAATACCATCCGCACAGAATGGACGCTAAACTGGACAACTCCCTTACCTTGGCAACCCCGTATTTCCATCCCCGGTTGGAGTGAACTGAAATTTAATGGCGAGGAAAAAATTATCTCTCACATTGATTATTGGCATTGTTCCCGTTGGGAGGTTATCAAACAGCATTTTCCTCTGTCACAATAAGGAAGATGTAAATTTTCTTTAACGAACAGGAGTTTAATCTTAATGCGTGTCATTTTAATGACTGGAAAAGGGGGAGTTGGAAAAACCTCAGTTGCTGCAGCAACAGGCCTAAGATGTGCAGAATTAGGCTATAAAACCCTTGTCCTCAGTACAGACCCAGCCCACTCCCTCGCCGATAGTTTTGACCAAGAAATGACCCACGAACCGACAAAAGTGCGGGAAAATCTCGATGGGGCGGAATTAGATGCTCTCATGGAATTGGAAACCAATTGGGGAGCAGTTAAACGCTACATTACAGAAGTTTTGCAAGCCAGAGGTTTAGAAGGGGTACAAGCGGAAGAATTAGCCATTCTTCCTGGCATGGATGAAATTTTTGGCTTAGTCCGCATGAAGCGCCACTACGATGAAGAGAAGTATGATGTGTTAATCGTTGATTCTGCGCCCACTGGAACCGCCTTACGCCTGTTAAGTATCCCTGAAGTGGGGGGATGGTATATGAGACGCTTCTATAAGCCGTTTCGCGGAATGTCTGCTGCGTTGCGTCCCATTGTTGAACCCATCTTCCGTCCCATTGCTGGCTTTTCTCTCCCCACAGCAGAAGTGATGGACGCGCCTTATGAATTTTATGAAGAAATTGAAGCGTTAGAAAAGGTTTTAACCGATAATAAAAAAACTTCTGTGCGCTTAGTAACCAATCCTGAAAAAATGGTCATTAAGGAATCAGCCCGCGCTCATGCCTATCTGAGCTTGTATAATGTAGCAACAGATATGGTGGTAGCAAATCGAATTATTCCCGATGAAGTCGATGATCCCTTCTTCAAAAAGTGGAAGGAAAGTCAGCAGGTGTATCGCCATGAAATCCATGAAAATTTTCATCCGCTACCTGTGAAAGAAGTGCCATTATTTCCTTCAGAAATGTGTGGGTTAGAGGCGTTAGAGTTACTTAAGGAAACCCTCTATCAAGGAGAAGACCCCACACAAGTTTATTATGAAGAACATACCATTCAAGTTAAACAGGAAGAAGATGGCGCTTACAGTTTAGAATTGTATCTTCCAGGGATTACTAAAGATAAGATTCAACTCAATAAAACAGGGGATGAGTTAAATGTTCGCATTGGGAATCATCGACGGAATTTAGTGTTACCCCAAGCGCTGGCAGCTTTGCAACCGCGCGGGGCAAAAATGGATGATGATTATTTAAAGATTCGCTTTGCTAGTTAACATAGGTTGCGGGAAGGAAGAAGGTTCATTCTCCTTTCTTTCCCTGTAAGCTCCTGTCTTTACTATAAATTCCTGATTGCTATAAGATAGATTTAGCTTTGATTACTGCTTGCTCCAACTATGACTGCTCGAATTTTAATTGTTGAAGATGAAGTCAAACTCGCCCAGTTCATTGAGCTAGAACTAAAATACGAAGGGTATGAGGTAATGGTTGCCAACGATGGCTTTGCGGGATTGACTCAAGCGCGAGAATCAACTCCTGATTTGCTGATTTTAGATTGGATGCTACCGGGAATTTCTGGATTAGAAATTTGTCGGCGCTTACGTCAAACAGGGAGTACGATTCCTGTTATTTTGTTAACGGCGAAGGACGAAATTAGCGATCGCGTGGAAGGGTTAGACGCTGGAGCAGATGATTATGTGGTGAAACCCTTTAGCATTGAAGAGTTGTTTGCGCGGGTTCGCGCTCATCTGCGTCGGACTCAAGAGGATGAAACGGATAACTTACACTATAGCGACCTTAAGCTCAATCTTAACACGCGAGAAGTCTATCGGTGCGATCGCGCGATCGAATTAACTGCCAAGGAATTTGAATTACTGCGTTATCTCCTTGATCATCCGCGCCAAGTTTTAACCCGTGACCAAATTTTAGAGCGAGTTTGGGGCTATGATTTCATGGGAGATTCTAATATTATCGAAGTTTATGTCCGCTACTTAAGACTAAAATTAGAAGCAGATGGTGAACCCCGTTTAATTCAAACTGTGCGCGGTGTGGGCTATGTTTTGCGAGAATAAGAAGATGTCGAGACGTTTCCGAGAACGTCTCATAACCCATCATTAACGGACAAATTTGGGCATCACCTCTGCTGCGGTCATCACCCCATACCAACCCCGTTGATGGAAGTTCAATCCCGCTTTCAGATAACCAAACGCTGTCCCACAGACATTGGCTGCCATGCTGGTGTCATCCCCAAGGGTAAAGGTATGAGTGGAGATTTTTCCTTCAAAGGTGCGTCCTGTCACCTGTACATTGGTACTCAAAGGCTTTTTCGCGTTGCGGGTGTCCACGACTCCGCCCACAGAAACTCGATCGCGATCGCAGATTCCAGCCAATTCTAACATCAGATCATCCGCGTGTTCCATATTCTCTAATTTCAACAGCCCTCCCGTTTCAGCCAACAGCGCACTCACTTGTTCATCACTCATCGCTTTAGCTTGATCAACGGTATAACCTGGTAAATGGGCGATATCTTCCCGAATTGTGGCGCGATAGGCTTCCCAGTTAGCAATTCCCACCCCAAAAGTAATTTTAACCTCATGAATCTCCCCATAGCTTTGTGCAGCGACAGTTGCTGCTGCGGTGAGTAAGCCAGGAGTTGCGCCACAACCTGTAAGATAAGTAATCCCAGCGTCTTCTAACTCTCCTTTCATCGCCAACAACGCTTCCATTGCGCTAGTGCGTTTTAACGCATCCACTAACACCCCTTTCCAACCAACATCGATAAATTCTCTCACCACCGAGGCCATAAAGGTATTAGGTAAGTTAGGAAGGGCTAGAAAATAACCATCAACGGGATACTGTTTGATTAAATCGCGAATACTGTTTTCGGAGAGAGTCCCCCCTTTTTCCAGATAGCCTACTGATCCCTTGTGGCGATAACTATCTAAACAGGGTTGAATCTCTAGCCCTCCTTCGTGATAAGCGTATCCCTTTTGATCGGCTACAGCAACCCACTGCATTTCCTGTTTTGGTTGTAAAACCTGAGCAGATGCTTGTCCTAGTCCGCCAAAACCAAGAATCCCAACGTTTGCTGCTTGTATCTGTTGCTTACTATTCATCCCTGACCTATTGTAAAGCTATGTTAAGTTTTGTTAAGAATTACCAAAATTTCCCCTCAGTCATTCCTCCCAGTTTCAGCCTTAATCAAATAATTAATTTTTCCTGATGACTTGACGCTTCAAGAAACTTAAGCCAAACTGACAATATACATCTTGGGTCAACCTCTAATTAAACCATGAATCATTATCTAAAATCAATGATTAGCATTGAAATTAATTGAACTTAATATTGCCCCAATGTGTTAAAAATTTCTTTCAAATGACACCAGATAACTGTCCTATGAGCATGGAAACCTTAGAATTTATTATTCACCCTGATGGAAGAGTCGAAGAAAAAGTTACGGGAATCGTCGGAAACTCTTGTACCGAGGTAACCGCAGCGATCGAAGCGCAATTAGGAAATGTCGTCGCCCAACAGCAAACCTCAGAATACTTCGCTGAAAATACCCTCGACTCTACCACAACGATGAGGCAAACTACGGCCACTTCTTGGTAAATTTTCTTATAGAAACTTATGTTTTGTTAAATTTAAGTAAACTGATGCGGAGATAAACACACCATGTCGCACTTTAGCCAAATTAAAACTCAAATTCGGAATCTTTCTTCCTTACAAGCTGCGCTTAATGACCTTGAAATTAGCTGGAAACTAGGTCCTGCAACCGTTCGCGGTTATCAAGGGCAAACCCAAAACGCAGAAATTGTGATTGAACAGGACAATCAATACGATGTTGGCTTCCGTTGGAACGGCAGCGAATACGAATTAGTTGCTGACCTGCAATATTGGCAACAGCCTCTAACCGTGAAGGGTTTCCTCAACCAAGTGAGCCAGCGCTATGCTTATCATACCGTGATGAGTGCGAGCGCTCAAGAAGGCTTCCAACTGGCTCAGGAACAAAAAAATGAAGATGGTTCGATCCGTCTGGTTGTCCAACGCTGGAGTGCGTAATGACTGAAAATCACAATCGTTCAGGCTTAGAACCAGAACTGGGTGGTATTTTACGTCATAATCCCGATCGCTCTGGTTATGAGCCAGAATTAGGGGGACAATTTCGAGAGAAAGGAGTTTATGTGGATGAGCTTACTTGCATTGGCTGTAAGCATTGCGCTCACACCGCACAAAACACCTTTTACATCGAGCCTGATTATGGACGAGCGCGGGCAATTCGTCAAGATGGCGATCCCGAAGACGTGATCCAAGAGGCGATCGACACTTGTCCCGTTAATTGTATCCACTGGGTTGATTACACAGAGTTGAAAAAACTCGAAGTCGATCGAGAATTCCAAGTCATTCCTGTGGCTGGGTTTCCCGTCAGCAAAGGCGTAATTGCTGCCCAACAACGACGTTTACAACAACAGCACAAAAAACATCCCTAATTGAGGCTGAAACAAGCAAATGATGACGGAGACTATAATCTCCGTCATCGTTTTTTTAGAGCAGCTACTTATCCATATTAGTCCCGAAAAACTTTATTTTGTTTAGCTTAAAATGTCTGAGGCTTTCTGCTTGAAGGATACTTTATGTCAATGAAGATTAACGATTTTGATTATGGGGAGCGCATACTCATCACTGTTCGCCAACCGTTCTGATAAACTTATACAAAACTGACCCAAAAGGACAATCTTGCTGTTAACTTCCTGCTTCCTACCACGAGGGTTCTTCCTAGAAGAGATGGCTCTATCTAGTCCACAGACTTACACGAGCGAAGGGCAAGCAAAAAACAAGTTAATACTTGCATTCAAATCTCTATCACAGCTAAAACCACAACTCTCACAGTGAAAAGTTCTTTCTGATAGAGACAGGTTTTCTTTTTTAACTCCACAATTGGAACAAGTTTTAGAAGACGGAAACCAACGGTTAATTACTACTAATTGAGAACCATAAAGTTGGCACTTGTATTCTAATTGACGACGAAACTCATAGAATCCCATATCAGCTATCGCTTTGGCTAACTTATGATTAGCTAACATTCCTTTAATATTTAAGTCTTCAATTACTACCTTGCTGTGGTTTTTGGCAAGATAAGTGGTTAACTTATGAAGTACGTCTTTACGAATGTTAGCAATCTTTCGATGCAATCTAGCTATTTTAATTTGGGCTTTCTTCCAGTTTTTAGAACCTTTTTCTTGATGTCGATTTAAGGATCGCAGACTCGATCGACTTTCTTCATCCGATAACTGATCCGTCTCTAATCGATATAAATCCACCTCATAGATTTTATCAGAAGTGCCAGCTTGATAGTGCAGTGTCACTCGTTTCGCCAGTTCCATGGGCGATATCCTCCCAATCTCTAATGCTATTTATTGTATCTGAACTCGATCGCGCTTAAGATTCCTGAATCACCCAACGCCAGAGAGGATGAGATTTTCCGCGTTTACGAATGCGTCGCACTTGTTTTTCTAAACGATCGCGATACTGTCTGGAAAAGCCAAATAAGATATTGCTACTTTGCCATAATAAAACGGCGGTGGTGATTCCCATACAGCACCCTAGCGCGATCGCAGCCCGAGGATTGAAAATTAACGCATAGCGCACCGCAGCAAGGGTAAAATAAGACAGGATTAAATCAATTTCTGCTTGTAACTGAGATAACACAAAGGGAATCGTCACCGCCCAAGAAACCATGACCAGCAGCCAACGACCATAAACCATCACCCGATGGAGGCGCTGCACTTGCTTCTCTAATGCTGGATCGGGTTGATTCATTGGTATTTGTCATTAGTCATATTTCCCCCCTTAATAAGTAGGGCTGTTTCATTCTCGGTTAAGACTGAGGAGGAGATAGGGAAATAGGGGGAAAGGGGGAATTAATTCAAATCCTTAGTCTTTTTCAAAAGCCATTTGTCAGCGTTATTGGTCATTTTAACGAGCATCCCTAAAACTTGGTTATATTGAGTATCAAGCTCTCTGGCTATCTCTACATCTAGCTCTTCACATTAGCGATTCTATACACTTCTAAGTCTTCATGATTATTGATTAATTTTTGAGAATTT
>CAYXDG010000095.1:0-11842 GCA_964463655.1 uncultured Dactylococcopsis sp. | reverse complement strand
TAACAAATAACAAATAACAAATAACAAACTATGCAAAATCAAGATCAATTACGTTCAACACTACAGCGACTGGATAACACTAGCTATAAAGCCTATAAGGATATTAAAGGCGCTTATGATTTTATTGATTTCCAATTAATGATTGATTATGTCCAAGGTGATCCTTTTGCGTCTCCCTCACGGTTACGCTTACAAATTCCGCAATCAATCGCTGGGTTTCCTTCGTTTCTCTATCAGTCTCGCAGTCGAGAAATTGCCCTGCGGGATTATTTAACTCGTCAGTTCTGCAAGGTTGCGTCTGAAATTAGTCAGTCGCGAGGGACGGGAAAAAGTGGTTTAATTGCGATTACAGGAATCGGACAGGAAGTTTTAGAACGTAGTTCGGTGTTAGTAGATGAGAAAATGGTAGAGGTGCGGTTTATTGTTGGACTACCCGCCAAAGGAAGGCGCATTTTAGGTCGTCAAGCTGCGGAAATGTTGTGCGAGGATATTCCAGAAATTGTCGATCGAGCTTTAATTTATCAATCTCTCAGTCCTAAAGACATTCGTCATCATGTGGAAACAGTAGAAGATGCAGACTGGTTACGAGAGGAGTTATCCCAACAGAATTTAGTGGCGTTTGTTCCCAATGGGGCGATTTTACCTCGTCGCAGTGGCGTTGATCCCCGTCCATTAACGGATAAAAATGTTGTTCCGTTTCAGTCTCCCCCAGAGTTACAAGTTAGCTTTGATTGTCCTAATCGCGGTACAGTGGAAGGAATGGGAATCCCACGCGGCATTACGTTGATTGTTGGCGGTGGTTATCACGGAAAATCAACGCTTTTGGAAGCCTTAGAATTAGGCGTTTATAATCATATTCCTGATGACGGACGAGAGTTGGTGGTGACTGATTCAGATGCGGTGAAGATTCGCGCTGAGGATGGAAGAAGTGTCGTTGGTGTGGATATTTCCCCGTTTATCAATCAGTTACCCCAAGGTCGATCCACGACGGATTTTTCGAGTCCTGATGCTAGTGGTAGCACGTCCCAAGCTGCTAATATTGTTGAAGCGTTGGAAGCAGGTGCGAAAGTGTTATTAGTGGATGAAGACACCACTGCAACCAATTTTATGATCCGTGATCATCGGATGCAACAGTTGATTAGTAAGGATAAAGAACCGATTACACCGTTTATTGATAAGATTCAACAACTCGATCGCGATTATAAGGTTTCTACAATTCTTGTTATGGGAGGAAGCGGCGATTATTTTGATATAGCCGATACAGTGATCGCAATGGGGAATTATCAACCGTATGAAGTCACGGAAAAAGCGAAACAAATCGCAGCCGCTAACCGCACCGAACGTTATACAGAAGGGGGAGAAAGTTTTGGCGCGATTACCCCTCGCATTCCTCTGGCGGATAGCATTGATCCCAGTCGAGGGAAAAAAGATGTGGATGTGAAAGTACGAGATGATGATGAAGTGTCTTTTGGCAATGAAGAGATTGATCTCGCTGCGGTAGAACAATTAGTGGATCAAGGGCAATTGCGGGCGATCGCGGCGGCGATCGTGTATGCTAAGAAGCATTATTTGGATGGGAAACGCAGCCTTTCAGAAATTTTAGACTTACTAGAAACAGAGATCGCAGAAAAAGGATTAGACATCATTACTCCCTCTCCACAACATGATTTAGCTTATTTCCGTCGCTTTGAACTTGCATCCGCTTTAAACCGTTTACGCACCCTAGCTGTTAAAAGTCAACCGTGAACTGTCCTTCATCGTTTTCTTTCTTGGAGTTTTTTGTAAACTGCTTTTAGATCAACGTTGTGATAGGAGAGGGCAACTAAAGTATGATAAAAAAGATCAGCTACCTCTGAGGCGATCGCGCTTTCATCGTCATCTTTACAAGCCATCACCACTTCTGCTGCTTCTTCACCAATTTTCTTCAGGATTTTGTTATCTCCCCCTGACATCAGTTTACAAGTATAAGAGTCTGCTTGAGGATGGTCACGGCGATCGCAGATCGTGTTATACAACTCAGAAAGGGTATCTGCTAGGGGAGGGGTTTTGGTTTCTTCTACCTGATGAAAGCACGATCGCTCTCCTGTGTGACAAGCGATGTCTCCTTGTTGTTCCACTGTGATTAATAGTGCATCACTGTCGCAGTCGTAGCGTACCGCTTTCACTTTTTGTAAATGTCCAGAGGTTTCTCCCTTGTGCCATAATTCTTGGCGCGATCGACTCCAAAACCAAGTTTCTCCAGTTTCTAAGGTCTTTTTCAGGGAATTAGGACTCATCCACGCCATCATTAAGACAGTACCATCCAAATAATCTTGAATAATTGCCGGGACTAACCCCTGTTCGTTGTAGCCAATCTTGTCAACGGGAATTGCTTGGGAAAAATCAGTCATCTTTGCAGGTAGAGAGTTTTGCAGTGAAATTATATCACTGACTCGGAATCCTCGTCTGTTTCGATCGTCGAGAAGATCGTTTATAATAATTCAAGATGTTGCGGGTATAGTTCAGTGGTAGAACGTCACCTTCCCAAGGTGAATGTCAGGGGTTCGAGTCCCCTTACCCGCTTAGGTTGTACATTAACAGATTATTTGTCGGTGGTAACAAATTGGTGTCGTCTTAACAAAATAAATGTCGTTCAAGTGTTTGTCATCGGTGACAGGTTGGTGTTGTTGGTGGCAAATTACTGTCATTGTAGCTCTTAGGATATTTTGATTCATCAATTACTATTACTTTACTTAACCTAAGTGTTACTAAATAAAAATTTTTGAGTCGATCGCGCGTTGTTTGTTTACGCTTAAGAAAGGCTTCTTGTGTTGGACTAAGATCGCCTTTTTCATTCAGATTAGTGATGACTTTAGCAACTTCATCTGTTTTTTCCTGTTTTCACTTGTTCAGTCCCTTCTGCTGTCCACAAACGAGTATCGACAGTACAGTAAAGGGTAATATAGTTAATATCCCAAGGTTGACCTTTTTTCCTTCCTTCTTGCCAGAAAATTCGTGCTGAACGAAGCGTAAATAAGCTACTTGAATGTTGGTTTTTGCTGGCTTTCTTCGTTTCCTTTCTGTCGCCAAGTTTCAAAGTCAGGATGTTCCGCCACCTGTTTTAACAGTTCGTTGATTAAAGGCGTGTTCTGTTGAGCCATTAACTGCCAAAGCTGATGACGAGTGGCTTCGCTGGCGACAAGGCGACACTGAATGGTTATCTGACTCATCGTTATATTGTCTATGTTTTATAAGAACATAAATGTATTATAGCGAGATTTTGTAAAATCAGCGTTATAGCGTTACAAAATCAGGTTAGGACGTTCTTAAAAAGACTAGCGACCGTCTCGGTCGCACTCCTACCGTTAGATGATGAAATCCATCTGGGAAAAGTTGATAGTGATATTGTGATTAATTTTGTGTAGGTGCTTACTGGTTATACCCTCAGCGCTTGGGAAACATTCCGTCAAAAACAATCAGGTAATGGTGGGGTACAATTCGATACAATGGCTCTCGAAAAGATTGGGAAACAAACCAATCAAATTAACTGAATGCTCGATCGCTTTTCTACTGTTTGGTGTGCTGGTATGGCTGCAGAAATCTTACAGTATGGTAACGCAGAAGGGGGTGCAGACGATCGCGCTCAACTGGAATCAGTGTTAAATGATTTCGGCTACCCGTCAAGCCAATATCAGCAGAAAGAAGAATGGGCAAAACGACAAGCAAAATCCCTGATCGAGAGATATCCAGAGGCTTATCAAGCATTGGTTAAAGCGATGAAAGATCGTGCTTCTGTGGAAACTTGTGAACAGATTGTTCAGAATCATAGCTAATCAGAAATCGAAAAAACTCTCCGACACGACTGATCCTCCTTTCGTGACCAAATAACCAATAACCAATAACAAATAACCCAGTCTTGTCATAAACTAAGCAATGTGAGAGAACTGTTATAAAAGAGGAATGATGGATAACGCCCAACTTTGGCAACGCTATCAAGACTGGCTATATTACAACCCAGACTTAAATTTTTATCTCGATATCAGTCGGATGCGCTTTTGTGATCAGTTGGTTCAAGACATGAAAGCGCCGTTTGAAAAAGCCTTCCAAGACATGGCTGACTTAGAAGCAGGGGCGATCGCCAACCCAGATGAAAACCGCATGGTGGGTCATTACTGGTTACGCCACCGCGATCTCGCTCCCAATGCTGAACTAAAAGCAGACATTACTGACACCTTGGAACACATTAAAACGTTTACCGCCCAGATTCACACAGGTTATATTCATCCCCCCCAAGCTGCCCGTTTTACGGATGTGATTTCCATTGGCATTGGTGGATCGGCTTTGGGACCGCAGTTTGTATCTCAAGCACTGGCGCTCTCTGATGCCCCCCTTAACCTTCATTTTATTGATAATACTGACCCCACAGGCATTGATCAGCTTTTGGAACAAGTGCGCGATCGCCTTGCCACCACCTTAGTTTTAGTGATTTCTAAATCGGGGGGAACGCCCGAAACCCGTAACGGGATGATCGAAATCAAACACGCCTACACAGCCCAAAACCTCAACTTTGCTGACTATGCAGTGGCGATTACAGGAAAAGGGTCAAAACTAGAGCAAATCGCCCAAACAGAAGGCTGGATTACGACATTTCCCATGCACGACTGGGTGGGGGGACGCACTTCTGAAATGTCGGCTGTGGGGTTAATTCCCGCAGCATTACAGGCGATCGATATTGATGCGATGTTAGAAGGGGCAAAAACAATGGATGACCTCACTCGCACTCCCGAACTAAAGTCTAACCCAGCAGCCTTATTAAGTCTCGCTTGGTATGCTGCGGGCAATGGACAAGGAGAGAAAGACATGGTGGTTCTTCCTTACAAAGATAGCCTATATTTATTCTCCCGTTACTTGCAACAGTTAGTAATGGAATCGTTAGGAAAAGAAAAAGACTTAGATGGGAATATAGTTCATCAAGGAATTGCAGTTTATGGGAATAAAGGAAGCACTGACCAACACGCTTATGTTCAACAATTACGAGAAGGAATCCCCAACTTTTTTGCAACTTTTATTGAAGTGTTAAAAGACCGTAAAGGACAGTCTCCCGAAGTAGAAACAGGGGTGACATCAGGAGATTATCTTTCTGGTTTACTCCAAGGAACTCGCTTGGCTTTATACGAAAATAATCGCGATTCCATTACGATTACGATTGATGAAGTTACCCCTCGCACTGTTGGCGCTTTAATCGCATTGTACGATCGCGCTGTTGGTTTATATGCTTCTTTAATTAATATCAACGCTTACCATCAACCAGGAGTAGAAGCAGGGAAAAAAGCAGCAGCATCCGTCTTAGAGTTACAACGACAGGTGGTTGCCGTTTTACAAGCAGAAATGAATCCTCTTTCCTTATTACAACTCGCTCAAAAGGTCAATGCTGAAGAAAAAGTCGAAATGATTTATAAAATTATTCGTCATTTACATAGTAATGAACGCGGAGTTAAAGTAGAAGGAAATTGGGGAGAACCCAATACTTTGAAAATTTCTTGGCAGAATTAATGAATTCGGGTGGGTAATGCCCACCCGACAACTGGTCACATAAGGAATAATAAAAATATCGAGATTCTTTCTCTTGGCAATACTTTTGAAGGAATACACAGAAAAATTGTTGAATAAATGATGGGTTAGTGGGGAATGTTTCAATTATGAGCTTAGTTGTGCAAAAGTTTGGCGGAACCTCGGTTGGGTCAGTAGAACGAATTCAGAAAGTGGCGCAACGAGTGTTCGCAACAGCCAAAGCGGGAAACCAAGTGGTGGTCGTGGTTTCTGCAATGGGAAAAACAACGGATGAGTTAGTTAGTTTAGCGCAGCAGATTTCTCCCCATCCCAGTCGGCGGGAAATGGATATGTTACTCTCAACAGGGGAACAAGTTTCGATCGCGCTGTTAAGTATGGCTTTACAAGCGTTGGGACAACCCGCGTTATCTCTGACTGGCGCACAAATGGGAATCGTCACAGAAACCTCTCACAGTCGCGCCCGAATTTTAGAAATTAACCCCGATCGCGCTCAACGCCATTTAAACAAGGGAGAAGTGGTCGTAGTTGCTGGTTTTCAAGGAATTACAAGCCGAGAAGACCTCGAAATTACCACCCTCGGACGTGGGGGATCAGATACCTCTGCGGTGGCTTTAGCAGTGGCCCTCCAAGCTGATTATTGTGAAATTTATACGGATGTCCCTGGCATCTTAACCACTGATCCTCGTCTTGTCCCTGAAGCCAAGCTCATGTCTGAAATCACTTGTGATGAAATGCTAGAGTTGGCAAGTTTAGGGGCAAAAGTCTTACATCCCCGTGCGGTAGAAATTGCCCGCAATTATGGAGTCACTTTAGTCGTGCGATCGAGTTGGAGTGATGAACCAGGAACGAAGGTAATCTCTCCCTTACCCCAATCACGCTCTCTAGCTGGGTTAGAAATTGGTAGGGCTGTGGATAGCGTCCAGCTAGATGTCTCTCAAGGGCAAATTGCTTTATTAAAAGTTCCAGACTCCCCTGGAATTGCAGCCCATTTGTTTGGGGAAATTGCTGCTCAAGAGGTAGATGTAGATTTAATTATTCAGTCGATCTATGAAGGGAATACTAATGATATTGCGTTTACAGTCCAACGTGAGGTTGTTCCCACTGCTGAAACTGTTGCTCGCTCCCTTGCGCCATCACTCCTTTGTAATGATAATAATCAAGTACAAGTGATGACTAAGCCTAAAATTGCCACAGTGGCGATTACAGGAGCAGGAATGATCGGTCGGCCTGGGATTGCAGCGCAAATGTTTACCACGTTAGCTCAAGCTAATGTTAACATTCACATGATTTCCACCTCAGAGGTCAAGTTGGGTTGTGTGATTGAAGAAGCAGACAGCGATCGCGCTGTGAAAGCACTTTGTGCCGAATTTGCCGTTAATAGCTCCCCTGTTTCCCCTCATTCTCCTCGAAATCACTCTGCTCCTCCTGTGCGAGGCATCGCTCTAGACATGAACCAAGCACAAGTCGCCATTCGTCATGTTCCAGACTATCCTGGTAGAGCCGCCCAAATTTTTCGACGACTGGCTGAGGAAAACATCAGTGTTGATATGATTATCCAATCGCAACGAACATCCTATCGGAGTCGCCTAGATAGCCCAACAGAAATCCCTTGTCGAGATATTGCATTTACAGTGTCCCAAAGCGATGCTGACCTAACTGAAGAAATTTTAAAGCAGTTACTTTTTGATCTCGGAGCGGAGGAAATATTTTTGAATAAAGACATTGCAAAAGTCAGTTTAGTTGGTTCAGGAATGGTAGGGAATCCTGGAGTTGCAGCCAAGATGTTTTCTGCTTTAGCACAAGAACAAATTAATATTCAAATGATTACTACTTCTGAGATTAAAATTAGTTGTGTTGTTGCTAAATCTCAAGGAACAACTGCTTTAAATGTGATTCATCAGGTCTTTAATTTAGGGTAGTCCATGAAATTCACCAATGATGGGCAATGTCCACCGTAGCAATAATTAATGGCTAATTATAACGGCTCATTGCTTTTTCTAAACCATCGGTTAGCGCGGTTTCAATAACGTCAGGGGCAAGTTTTAAAGCCTCCTTGATGTCAGGTTGTTCATCAGGAGAAAACTTTCCTAAAACATGACCGATGGTATCTTTCCCTAGATCAGTTTTTTTAATGCCAATTCGGAGTCGAGGAAACTGATCTGTTCCTAAATGAGAGATAATTGATTTCATCCCATTGTGTCCTCCTGCAGACCCAGAAAGGCGCAAGCGTAATTTTCCCACAGGGAGATCAAGGTCATCGTAAATAATTAAAATTGAGTCGGGAGAAAATTTATACCAATCACAAACCGCCCTCACTGCTTGTCCTGAATCATTCATATATGTGAGAGGTTTTAATAAGTGAATTTTTCCGACTCTTGGCACTGATCCCTCGCCATAATTTCCCTTAAAACGGCTATTTTTTCGCCAGTCCAGTTGCCAATTGTCTGCTATAATATCTACGACATCAAACCCAATATTGTGGCGAGTTTTCTCGTATTTTTCCCCTGGATTCCCTAAACCAACGATTAATTTGATCATGGAAAATTATTCAAGTTATTTCTAGTTTATCCGATTATCTTTCAAACACAGCAAAGGCTTTTAATTTAAGCGCTTTAAAGCTGGGCGATCGCAGGAAATCATCATTGCGAAACTTCCCGACTTCTGTATAACCATTATCCCTCAATTCTAAGATTACGATCGTTTGGCTTTGGGGGTCAACGATCCAATATTCAGGAATACCACAATCTTCATATTGCATTCTTTTTGCAATGTAATCTCGTTCTTTTTGAATGTCTCCAGGACTAACCACTTCTATGACTAATAAAGGGGGTAACATAGAAAGGCGAATGGTGTTCCGTTTGGTTAATTGTTGAATATGTTCCTCTCGAATAATGGTTAGATCAGGATAACGGTTTTTCGGTTCGCCTCTGACTTCTAATTCTAAGCCATGTCCTCTGACTCTACGATGTCCTAAAAGCAAGGCAAATTGCAAAAAAAGAAAATTCGCAATCTCAACATTAAATCCTGATTCTGGTGGCAATTCAATTAATTCCCCATTGAATAATTCATAGAGTTTTTCAGAATTATCATCATATTGTAAGTATTCTTCAAACGTTTCAAATCGAGGTTTAATGCTTAGCATAAAATTTACTCCATTTTTTAAAGTCAGTGTAGGGTGAGCATTGCCCACCAGATTTACATTTCGCGATCGATGCTATAGTATAATTTTTTCACACATCATTGTTTTTAGTTTTCAATCTCCTTTTAATTTTCAATTGATTCTGAGGGCAACCAATTCCGATCGAGCAATTGTTCTAAAGAATAAGGGCATTCAGAAGGAAAAACAATAGAGTTAACGGTTTTAATTTTCACAAATCCTAATGCGTCTTCATAGATAGAGTTTAATTCCTCTTCTAAGTAATTGCGGAGATTGGTAGTAATTTTTCGCCTCAATTGAGTACGGAAAGTATAAATTTCTCCTTGCCAGTGAACTGCATTATCTTCCTTTTGACTTATCCAGTATTCCAGTAACAATAAATGACGGATAATCTGTTCTAGAAGACTGGCTACAGCATTTTTATTCTCTCTTCCCAACTCCTCTAATTTCTCAATTAAATGCTCCAAGTCTAACTGGTGAAATTCATGATTTTTTAGCAAGCTAACGGTTTCTTCTAGCCATTGAGAATCATCAATCTCATAGAGTTGTCTTAAATCATTGACTGCTATCATTAGTGATTCACTCCTTTATATTTTAATTAATGACATCAACTCAAGTATAACAATTTACATCCGTTCTAAGACTTCAATTCCCAATAAATATAAGCCGAGTTTAAGGGTTCGCGCTGTTAAATCTGCTAACATGAGACGAGAAGTTCGTTTGGGTTCTTCTGCTTGTAAAACAGGACAGCGATCGTAGAATTGATTAAATTTTTGCGACAGTTCAAATAGATACAAACATAACCGATTGGGAAGTAAATCTTGTTCTACTTCTTTCAAAACGTCGCTTAGTTGTAAGATATGTTTAGCGAGAACCAATTCACTGTTATCTTCTAAAATGAGACTTTGATTGCCTAATTTTGTTAGGTCAATGTCTCCTTTCCGACTAATTCCTTGAACGCGCACATAAGCATACAGAAGATAAGGCGCTGTGTCTCCTTTTCTGTCTAGCATTTTCTCATAACTAAACACATAATTGCTGGTGCGATTGCGACCCAAATCGGCATATTTCACCGCACTAATTCCAATGATACGGGCGGTTTTTTCAATGAATTCTTGGGTTTCATTTCTTCCTTCTTCGGCGAAGCGTTGTTCTAAATCTTGGCGCGATCGCGCGATCGCCTCATCCAATAAATCTCGTAGTCTGATCGTATCACCCGATCGCGTTTTTAATTTCTTCCCGTCTTCCCCTTGCACCAAGCCAAAGGGAACATGAATCAACTCTACATCGTCAGGAATCCAACCCGCCCGTTTTGCTACTTGAAACACTTGTGCAAAATGATTAGACTGTCCTGCATCAGTGACATATAGAATGCGTTTTGCGCGGTCTTCTCGGATACGATAGCGAATCGCAGCTAAGTCGGTTGTGGCATAATTATAACCGCCATCGCTTTTCTGAACAATGAGGGGTAAACGTTGCCCCGATTTATTGCTAAATCCTGCCAAAAACACACATTTCGCGCCTTGGTCTTCTTCTAATAACCCAGTCTCTTCCAATTCCTTCACCACATCAGGTAAGAAAGCATTGTAGAACGATTCCCCCCGTTCCGTTAATTCGACTCCTAATAAGTCGTAAATGACCTGAAACTCCCGACGCGACTGTTCACAAAGCAATTTCCACGCCTGAACGCTATCTTCGGCCCCTTTCTGCAATTTTACAACTTCTTCGCGGGCGGTTTTCTGGAATTGTTCATCCTCATCAAAGCGTTTTTTCGCCTGACGATACAGCGTGACTAAATCACCCAGCGCCAACGCATCCGCCTTAGTTAACGCATCGGGATACGCTTCTCGCAAATAAGCAATCAACATTCCAAACTGTGTCCCCCAGTCTCCCACATGATTGATCCGCAAGACATCATAACCGCGAAATTCTAAAATTCGGGCAATACAATCTCCGATAATGGTAGAACGGAGATGCCCCACGTGCATTTCTTTGGCGATATTTGGGCTGGAAAAATCAACAATGATACGTTGGGGGGTTTGGGCTTTTTCCGCACCTAATTGGCTATCTTGCGCGATGGTTTGGAGAAGATTTTGTAACGCGGTTGGTTTTAGAGTAAGGTTAATAAAACCAGGCCCTGCGACCTCTGGCAGTTCACACAAGTTAGCAATATTGAGATGATTAATAATTTGCTGTGCAGTGTCTCTTGGCTTTTGTTTTAATTGTTTGGCGAGGGAAAGGGCGATATTCGATTGATAATCCCCAAATTCGGGTTTGGCTGCGGGAACAACTAGCGGATCAGTATTAGCATAGTTGTTACCAAAGGCGTTAACAAGGGCTT
This sequence comes from uncultured Dactylococcopsis sp., assembly GCA_964463655.1. Taxonomy (GTDB): domain Bacteria; phylum Cyanobacteriota; class Cyanobacteriia; order Cyanobacteriales; family Rubidibacteraceae; genus Halothece. The sequence goes on along the minus strand of CAYXDG010000095.1, from coordinate 794 downwards.
GAGAAAAATGTTGTCGGAGTTGTTCGAGAAGTGAATACATAACAAATGATATGATTTAGAGTTAGTCGGAACAGGGGTTTGCTGATCTACAGTTTAGAAAGAAATTTTAGCTGATGTACATCTTAAAGGACTTAGAAGTTACGCATTGACAAAAATCATTAAGTCTGAATGAGTTAATAAGCTGTTAGGCATCTAAATTGGTTTGTAGGAATAAGGGAACAGGGAATTGTATATCTCGCCTAAAATCCTAGCTACAGTGGTCTTACATTCACCTCTAGTATTGGCATATTTTCTCGATCAAAAGTAATCTGATAAGCCCCCCTCTTTCTGCCCTATTAGGGGGGATATAAGGGCAGGGCTGTTTCAAGCTAAAGCTAAACGTACGCAGGAGGGGGAGATTGGGAGAAAGGGAAGTGGGGAGAGAAGAAGGAAAGTGGGATAGGGAGAAAGTGGGATGGGGGGTTTCTCCCGATATCACTCTCCCACTCTCTCCCTACTTCCTTCTTTTCCCCTTTCTCCCGATTTCCCGATCTCCTCCTCAGTCTTAACCGAGAATGAAACAGCCCTAGGATATAAGGGGGGCTACAGCAGTTACTTGTTTTCTTAAACAAATTATGCTATTGTTATAGATATTTGGTAACTCTGAGGGGATGACTGAGTTGATAACAACAAATCAAGCAGCAGTTGGGTCTGGGTGTTACCCCTAAAACTCTTAGGCAATGGGAATCAGGAGGAAAATTTAAAGCCATCAGAACTCAGGAGTGGTCATCGCCGTTTTTACAAAAAAGACCTAG
>CAYXDG010000094.1:0-12124 GCA_964463655.1 uncultured Dactylococcopsis sp. | reverse complement strand
ACGCAACTAGAACAAGCGCCAGCGCGACAGGAGGAAGGTAAGTCTAAATCTTGGTCTTCTGCTGCATCCAGAATGTATTGATCTTCAGGAACATCGATCGTAACATCCATTTCGGGGGGTTTGTTTTTTTTACCTTTGATGAGGCGAACTTTGTAGGTGGTGGTCATGATTATTCTCCTTTTTAAACTAACTGGTTAGTTTTTTGGTTAACTACAGGGGACTGCTTCGGGGCTACAATCGGCGACAGAAAAAGATTTCCCGCAGCTACAAGCCTCGGTTGCATTGGGGTTTTCAAAGGTGAAACCGCTTTGAATCAAGCTGTCAACAAAATCAATGACTACGCCATCTAGAAAAGGGGCGCTGTCATGATCGAGGTAGATATTGACGTTATCTTGTTGGTAAGTGAAATCGTCGGCTTCAGCGCGATCGACTATATTCAAAGCGTATTCAAAGCCATTACATCCGCCATGAATCGCAGCGACACGAATCCCTTTTTCTGAGGTGTCATTTTGACGCAGAAGCGTCTGTAATTTGAAAGCAGCTTTTTCCGTTAAATATACAGTCATGAGATGTCTCCTTATTGTTGGTTATTAGTCATTGGTCATTGGTCATTGGCTATATTTTCCCCCCTTCTTAAGGGGGGTTAGGGGGGATCGGAAAACTGATCTCTTAGTTGTAGTTGTCACAAACGACAAAGGACAAACAACAAAGGACGAATGACAAAGGACAAAGGACAAAAAACTAAACTTGTACTATGTTTTGAGAGAATTCAGTTGTTTTGCTTGTTGAACCTTGACCGCAGACAGGACAATCTGGGTCTTTGTAAAGGTGCAGTTTTTTAAACTCAGCACTGGCTAAGTCCATGTTCAGTAAATAACTGTACAGAGGTTTACCTAGCCCTGTAATCACCTTGATTGCTTCTAATGCACTCAAACAGGCGAGAGTCCCCGAAACTGCACCTAAAACCCCAAAAGCGCGTCGATCCCAGTCGGGTTTTTCTGGGAAGATGCAAGATAAACAGGGGGTTTTCCTTGGCACGATCGCAGTGAGGTATGCTTCCATACTGTTCATCGCTGCTTCAATCATAGGTTTGTCCCAGCGCACACAGGCAGCATTCATCAAATCGCGTTCGGGGAAGTTGTGGGCGCAACTGAGGGCGATGTCCGATCGCTGCACCAGAGAATCGACATTTTCAGGGGTAATGTATTCGGGAATTGCCTCGATCGCGACATCAGGATTGATTTGAGTCAAGGTTTCCTGTGCTTTCGTGACGCGAGGTTGACCCACCCAGTCATCAGTCATTAAAATTTGTCGATTCATGTCATCAAGCCGTAAGTTTCCCCCACGAACTAGAATTAATTTACCGATTCCCGCAACCGCCAGATAAAGGGCGACAGTTCCCCCTAAACCGCCTACGCCAGAAACTAACGCAGTGGTATTTTTGAGGACGTTTTGTCCCGCTTCTCCTAACTCTGGAAGTTGAATTTGTCGGCTGTAACGTTCTAGTTCTTTTGGTGTCAACATTATTCTTCGGCTTTTTGAGTAACGTCTTCTAGAGGAACAAAGTTTTTCGGTTGGGATTGAAAGACTTTAAACAGTTTGGTTTCTAAAGGACTGGACGTGAGAAATACTTGATAAGCCTCTTCTAAAGCGAGACGATATTTCTCTAGTTTTTCCGCTTCGCTAACATCGGGGAAGACTTGATCGACTTCCGCAATTAATAGGGAAAACTGTTTGAGGATATGGAGACGATTGACGTTAACAAATTGCGGATCGTATTCAATTCCGAAAAACTGTAAATACTCTTCTGCTGTGGTCAGTTGTTGGAAATCTTTTAAGGTTTTTGGCATAGTATTAGATAAGGTCACTGTGATTTTTCCTCCCAAGATTTGAGTTGCTTTCTCAGTTCAGTCAGTTGTTCATAAATCTCGTAGGTTTTGGTTGCTTCCTCGACTAGCTTTTCGTAGTCATTGGGCAAATCTTCAGCGAGATCGTGCAGATTCATTTTCATCTGACCTGCTTGACTATTGAGACGCTTAACTCTTTTTTTCAAATCAGCAACCGCTTCAGAAGTTGGGGTTGGGGTGATAAATTGAACCATATTTCTTCCTTGATTATAATGGTTTTAAGCATTCACGGCATCAGGAAACTTTTCAATATTTTTAATTCCTGATTGAGCTATTTTTTCCCCTTGTTCAGCTAATTTTTTTAGGGAAGAATAGCCAAAACGGTGAGCATCTCGCAAGGTGCGACATTGAACAACTAACTGTCCACTCCAGATGATCGCCCAGCCAAATCCTTCATGAGAAAGATCGATCGCGACCTGACAGAGTTTACCTGTTTCTTTTTCCACTCTGGCTGCGATCGCGCGGTAGAAATAAGTAATTCTTAATTGTGTCCCTTGGTCAACATCTTTGTCTAGAGAAATTTCTTTTTTCTTCTCTTTGCTGACCACATAATTCGCGATCACTAATTCATCTTTCCAACTGCGATAAACGCCATAAAAGTCTTGGGCGCGAACTTGTGTTACTAACTCTTGGAGAAAGAGGCTTTCTTCCACAATATTACCATCAGTTTTAGAGGTATTAGCTGTATCAATCATGATTAACTCCTTGATAGTCATTGGTCATTAGTCATTCGTTAAGCTGTTAAACCAGATATCAGTAGCGACCAAGATGGTCGCACTAGCGTAATTTTCGTTAGAGGAACAGCTAATCTATTTCCTAATAACTGATCCTTTAAGAGGTTACAGGAACTTCTTCGTCCTCAAAATCAAACCGTTTGACTTTGGGCTGTAAAACTTTCCGTAACCAAGGGGGAGGATTGTTTAACGTTTTCACTAAGCTAGTTAAAACTGTCGTGATTTCCTCCTCTGGTGTTTCTGCTTTGAGGGGCGTAATTTTGTTTTTCAACAAACGGGATGCAGCACTTCCCCCGATCGCGCTAACATAGATAATTGTGCAGTCAGAAATTGCTTTAATTTTGGGAATTAATTTATCTTCATTCCCATCTTCCTGTAAATCATCTCCGAATTCAACCGTTTTTAGGAAATTATAATTTTCTGCAGAAACCTCATAAATATCCACCTTTTGCGCCCAGCCAAAATGAGCATTAATGTGAATATTATCTTGGGTCGCAAACGCAACTTTCATTTTGCATAAACCTCCATTTCAATTAGTCACTAATGAGTTAACTCAATAAACAGATTACCCAGATCGAATAACAACTGCATTGTTCCTCGATACCCTACTAAACAGCGAGTTCCATTTCCAAGGCGATCGTAGATTGGAAACCCGATGCGATAGAGAGGGATTTTCAGCTTTTCAGCGACAATCATTCCCTGAGAATTAGTAATCATTAAATCCGAACCCGAGGCTAAATCTTCTAAGTCTTCAAAATCGCCAATGGTCACATCATTAACAGGTAATTGATTCAATAAAGGGGATTTAGTTGTTGTCACCGCTGCTTTAATTTTTACCCCCATTTCATGCAGTAACCAACTGGTTTGATAAAGCAAATCCGGTTCGAGGGCGAGGGAAACTTTTTTCCCACCGAGAAAGAAGTGAGTATCAAGGATCGCATCTTGTAGCTGACGACGTTGACGTTCATATTTTGCAGGAACTTGTGGTTTTAATTCCGTGTCTTTTGTAACAATTTTCGCCAGCAACCAGAGCAATTCATCTGTAGCATTTAAACCAGACAAACGCGGAAAAACTTTATAATTTGTTCCGAATTTTTTCTGTAAGATTTCTGCAGCAGGACGCATACTTTCCCCAATTGCAATGGTAAAGCGCGATCGCGCCAATTGTTTTAATTCCTCTAAAGAAGTCCCTCCCGAAGTCTTAGTATTGTAATCTGTATCGTCTAAATGTCCATCCATCGACCCCGACAAGTCTGGAATCACCAATGGCGTTAAACCAAACCTCTCCACAATCTCCTTGATTTCTTCCACATCCCCAGGCCCCAGCAACGACCCTGCCAAAATCGTCACAGGCTGCTGAGAAGTTTCTTTCGGCGCACCATAATCCGTGCTGACAATGGATTCCACCGCCGTCGCGTACCCTTCCTGTAACCCCCCTTTATAGTCGGGAGTGGAAGCAAAGATAATCGGTAAAGAATCTAACTCTGGATGCGATTGACGAATAGTTGTCAGAATATGGGGGACATCATCCCCTCGCGTTTCCGTTAACCCCGTTGTCAGCAAGCCAAGGAGTTCAGGCTGTCCTTTTTCCACTAAGGTTAGAATTGCCTGTTCGATGTTGTCCTCACCGCCTAGAATCGTACTAACCTCAGTCATAGCGGTCGTCGCCACAGGAATCGCCTCGCGGAAATGGCGCACTAACAGCACCTTTGCAAACGCAGTACAACCCTGTGATCCGTGAAACAAAGGAATCATTCCCTTCAATCCTAAGAAAGCCAACGCAGCACCAAGGGGGGCGCTTTGTTTAAGGGGATTAACCGCAACCGATTTTTTGGGATTTGTAATCGTAGTCATAATTACTCGTCATTTGTTATTTGTCATTTGTCATTCGGGGTTATTAATCATTGGTCATCCGTTGTCTATCAAAACCAAGAACAAAGGACTAATGACCAAGGACTAATGACTAACTTCCCAAGGCGCAGGTTGGCGGATTTGTTCCCAGATTGGACTGTAAAGCGCTTGATCCAACTCTTTCGCCATTTCAATCAACCCCGCATATCCCGCGTAAGGATGATGGCGTTCTTGGTTAACATCGAGGAAGGGAATCCTTGCTTTCAGGGCGGTGTATTGATTCCGTCCCCCCGCAACGAGCATATCGGCTTTTGTTTGAGCAATCACGTGCAAAAGTTCCTGTGCATTCCCTTTGGTGAGCATAATGCCATCCTTGCCCAATAATTCCTTGATTTTGGCTTTATCCTCTTCCGTGCTTTTCTTCGTGCTGGTCGCCACCACTTCTATCCCTAAATCTTGCGCTGCAGACATAACCGACCAACTTTTCACCCCCCCTGTGTAAAGGACAATGCGCTTCCCTTGCAGACGTTCGCGATAGGGCGCTAGGGCGACATCCAGTTTGGCGGTTTCTTCTGCAATCACCGCTTCCACTCGGTCTTGTAGGGCGCGATCGCCGAAAAATTGGGCAATATTCCGCAAACAGCGATTCATATCCGCAATCCCGTAGAAAGACTCCTCCAGATAAGGAATGCCGTATCTTTCCTCCATTTTTCGCCCCATATTAATTAGGGCTTTGGAACAAATCATGACATTGAGTTTGGCGCGATGGGCGTAACGAATCTCCTCAAACGTTGCATCTCCTGTAATTTTAGAAAGGACACGAATGCCCACTTTTTCCAGTAACGGGAGGACTCCCCACAATTCCCCAGCAATGTTGTATTCCCCAATTAAATTAATGTCGTAGGGCGTAGTATATTTAGGCTCAGCAGTGCCAACCACGTAGTCTAAGAGGGATTCCCCCGCGAGACGATTGCCTAAGTTTTTACTGCCCACAAAGCCAGGGGAATGGACAGGGATAATGGGCGTTTCAAACTTGTCGGTGGCTGCTTTGCACACTGCGTCAAGGTCATCGCCAATAAGGGCGGTTACGCAGGTAGAATAGACGAAAACCGCAGGGGGCTGATAGCGATGAATGGTTTGCGCGATCGCGCGATACAGCTTCTTTTCACCGCCAAAGATAATGTCATTTTCACTAACATCGGTAGTAAAGCCCATTTTATAGGTGGTTGCCCCAGAAGAGAGACTCCCGCGACTGCCCCAAGAATTGCCCGCACAGCCAATGGGACCGTGAACCAAATGGGCAGCATCCGTGATCGGCACCAGCGCGATCGATGCTCCATCAAAGGCACATCCTCCTTGCGCTGCCCCAGGTTTCGCTTGTTGAGCGCAGGCTTTATTATTTCCATTTTCTCCCTTCTTGTGATTATGTTCGCAGCCTGGTTCATTGAGAAGGTCTGCAACTTTGCCTTTGGTGATTTTCATAGTTCTTTTTGTAGGGTTTGCCTCGCCCACCATCATCAATTAACAATGAATAATTCGTCTTTGCTTTAATTCCCCCCTTTAATAACCGGAGCTTTAGTAAGGAGGGTTAGGGGGGATCAGAATTCATAAGGGGGGTTAGGGGGGATCAGAATTCATTATTCACTTTCTTCCAAATAATCAGCAGCGCGACGACGTAAACCGAGAACTTCCTGATAAAGGGGATTAATCCCACACAAAGCAGGAATGTGAAACGTCCGTCCAAACAGGGTAATATCCCTTTCAAACGGACAACTAGACGGAATGAATCGACACAAGAAACGAGCCAATTTTTCGTTCTTCACCTCGATACCATTCATCCAGCGTCGGAGAGGGGCAAATGGATCGAAGTGGGGCTGATGCGAAGCACCAGAAGGAATTGGGTTATGAGTCGGTGTGGACATCATTCTCACCTCATTTTTCCGTAACCAGTTCTAATTCTCTAGCCAGACAACCGACCACATTCCCGCTTTCTAAGAAATGCACCGAATAGATGTAAGCCGTTTGTAAAAATGTGCCAATTCCAATGACATATCCCACCTCTCCTTTATTGACTAGCCTTTCACCAATTTCTTTACCTGGAAAAGTGCCATCATTTTTGATGTTTTTGCGGACTCTGACCTTACACTCTAAATCAAAATCAGGTTCGCGATCGAGTTCTACTTCATCTAATTTCATTGTTTTGTCCTCTGTTGTTTCTCATTTTCCCCCCTTATTTAAGGGGGGGCTAGGGGGATCGACCAATTAACGAATTAAATCGAAAGAAATATCACTGCCAGGAGTCATCGTTTTTCGATCGAGTTCATCGAGAATCGTGTTCACAATCCAGTTATGAAGATTAAACGCACCACGATAGCCAAGAGTTTCATAACGGTGCATATGATGGCGATCGAAGATCGGATAACCGATACGAACAAAAGGCGTTTCCGTATCACGCCAGAGATATTTACCGTAGGAATTACCAATCAATAAATCCACTGGTTCAGTAAACATCAAGCTGCGTAAATGCCACAGGTCTTTTTTACCCCAGATTTTCCCTTTTTGACCGTATTGATTGCCATCTAGAACCGCTTGCAGTTCCTCTTCAAACTCCTTGTTACTGTTGCTAACCAGAATATGAGTCGGTTCAGCCCCTAATTCCAAGAGGAAATTCACCAAGCCAAACACATGATCTGGGTCACCATAAAGGGCAACTCGTTTGCCGTGAATCCACGCTTGAGAATCCGTCATCGCATCAACAGCGCGACCGCGTTCATCCACCAACTCTTGAGGAACCGCCTTACCTGTAATCTCAGAAAGTTTTGTAATAAACGCATCCGTACCACGAATCCCAAAAGGACGGAAATTAAATGTGGGCTGACCTGCTTCTTCAAAGAAAGCCTGACTTTTAGGCGTAGTATATTTCTGGAAGAAGAAAGTGCCTTCAGCGTTAATCGAGTTTCCCGCTTCCTCTAGTGTCGTCTTACCGTTGTACATTTCCATCTCGCCAGTATTGGGAGAATCAAACGCATCCGCATTGTCAGAAAGAATCGTGTAATCGAGACCGAATAAGTTGAGAATCCGTTTCAGTTCCCGAATATTGCCCACATAAGGATCAAAACCGAGATTAAAGTTATACTTGCCGTTGGTGGTCTCTGCTTTCTTTCCTTTCGTGAGATTGCCGAGAATCGCCTTGAGCATATTGTCATAGCCCGTAATATGAGAGCCAACAAAGCTGGGCGTATGAGCAAAAGGAACAGGAACCTCTTGGGGAATTGCCTCCTCATGTTTTGCGTTTTCAACGAATGCACTCAAATCATCACCGATTACTTCCGCCATGCAAGTAGTACACAACGCAATCATTTTCGGCTTATAGAGCGTATAGCAGTTAGCAAGCCCATCAGCCAAATTTTTATAACCGCCAAACACCGCAGCATCTTCAGTCATCGAAGAAGAAACCGCTTGGAAAGGCTCTTTATAATTACGAGTGAGGTGACTACGGAAATATGCCACGCAACCTTGCGATCCATGAGAGTAGGGAAGCGTTCCTTCAAAGCCCGCAGCCAAGAATAAAGCGCCTAAAGGCTGACAGGCTTTGGCTGGGTTAATGGTTAACGCTTCACGAGCAAAGTTTTTCTCGCGGTAATCCCAACTTTTTGTCCATTCGGCAACTTCAGCGATTTTTTCCTTGCTATGCGCCCCTTCAAACTGACGTTTGTACTCAAACAATTTCTGATAGGGGTCAGTATTGAATAGATCAAAGTGGTCTTGCACTTCATGGGGATCGGAGGCGATCACTACCCTTTCATCATTGGCGTTTTGTGTGTTCTCAGTCATGACGTTTTCCTCTGTTAATAATTTGTCTTTTGTTGTTTGTCCTTTGTCGTTTGTCCTTCGTCCTTTGTCGTTTGTGGGAACTAAGAGATCAGTTTTCCTAATGACCAATGACCAATGACCAATGACAAAGGACGAATGACGAATGCTTAATTTTGCCAAGGATTATCGATTAAACTCCAAGTGGGGTTGTTAATCGCTAAGTCCATATCCCGTGCAAATACTGCGAAGCCGTGATAGCCGTGATAAGGACCGGAATAGTCCCAGGAGTGCATTTGACGGAAAGGTAACCCCATTTTTTGGAAGACGTATTTCTCTTTAATTCCTGCTGCAATCAGGTCGGGTTTCAGTTTTTTCGCAAACTCTTCAAACTCGTAGCCGCTGACATCATCGTAGATAATCGTGCCATCTTTCACATAGTCTGCGGTGCGTTTGTAATCGTCGCTATGTCCAAACTCATAACCCGTTCCAATCACGTCCATTCCCAAATCTTCAAAAGCAGGGATGATGTGACGAGGACGCAAGCCACCGACCATAATCATCACGGTTCGGCCTTCTAAACGAGGACGGTATTCGGCAATCACCGCATCCATATCCGCTTGATATTGTGCAATGACCCGTTCTGCGTTCTCTTGGATGGTCTCATCAAACTGTGCTGCAATGTTCCGTAGAGATTTGGCAATTTGCGTCGGACCGAATAAATTATATTCCATCCAGGGAATGCCATAAGTCTCTTCCATGTGACGACAGATATAGTTCATGGAACGATAGCAGTGAATGAGGTTCATTTTGGCTAAGGGAGCCATTACCACTTCATTAAATGTTCCATCTCCTGAGAACTGGCTGATCACCCGTAAGCCAATGGCTTCCAGTAAGAGACGACTGGGCCAACCATCTCCGCCAATGTTGTAGTCACCGATGATATTGACATCATAAGGAGTGCTTTCAAAGCCATCTTCGGTTTTGCGATACTCATCCGCTTTCGGGAAAGCCCAGTCGCGGACACTGTCGTTGGCGATGTGGTGTCCTAAAGATTGAGAAACGCCTCGGAAGCCTTCACAACGCACGGGAATAACGGGTTTCCCTGTTTCCTTGCCTTTGTTACGGGCGACCCCTTCAATATCATCTCCGATTAAACCAACGGGACATTCTGATTCAATGGTTGTGCCATTGTTTAAGGGGAAGAGAACTTCTACTTCATCGATGAGTTTACTTAGTTTTTTGTCTCCTCCAAAAACGATATCCTTTTCTTGGAAGTCAGAAGTAAACTGCATGGTGCCGAAGGTATCAACCCCAGTGGTGCCAGTGTAGTAGTTGCGACGACCGGCCCAGGAGTAGTAACCACAGCCGACGGGACCATGACTGAGGTGAACCATATCTTTGACTGGACCCCAGACCACGCCTTTTGCTCCTGCAAAGGAACAGCCACGAGTGGTCATAACACCCGGAACGGATTTTTTATTGGATTTTACGTCGCACTCAGATTTTCCTTCTTCCTGAACACCGAGGTGCTTACTCCGACGTTTCTCGGCTTTGTCTGGATAGGCTTCGAGAACCTCTTTAATTAATTCTTGATTTCGTTCTACAATTGACATGATCTTATTCCTTTCATTGCATGGGATGGGATGGAGGAAGGGGATGGGAGAAAAATGGCAGTTCTTCTCTCATCCTTTAACCTTCTTAGTTACACGGAAACGGTTGTTCCTTTTTCTTCGGCTTCGAGGATTTTTTTGTAGTCTTCCTCACTATCAATAATTCCAAACTGAATCAAGAGGTCTTCTAGCTCGTCCATCTCAATAGGTGTGGGAATCACTAGGTTTTTATTGTGTTCAATTTTGTTAGCCAGTGTACGATACTCAGCAGCTTGGGGGTGATCGGGAGCATATTCAATGACGGTCTGCCGACGCAGTTCCGCTTGTTGAACGATGTTGTCGCGAGGAACAAAGTGAATCATCTGGGTGCCGAGTTTCTCCGCAAGTGCTTCGATTAACTCATCTTCACGATCGCATTTACGGCTGTTGCAAATCAAACCACCGAGGCGAACTCCGCCAGAATGTGCATATTTGAGAACCCCACGAGCGATGTTATTCGCTGCGTACATTGCCATCATTTCACCAGAGGTAACAATGTAAATTTCTTGGGCTTTTCCTTCTCGGATGGGCATCGCAAACCCACCACAGACAACGTCCCCTAGTACGTCATACATGACGAAATCAATGTCTTCGTAAGCGCCTTCCTCTTCTAGGAAGTTAATGGCGGTAATAATTCCGCGTCCTGCACAGCCAACGCCAGGTTCAGGACCGCCAGATTCAACACAACGCACGTTGTTATAGCCTGGGATTAAGACTTCTTCAAGCTCCAACTCTTCTACTGCACCGCGTTCTGCTGCTAAGTGGAGAATTGTGGTTTGAGCTTTAGCGTGGAGGATCAAACGGGTGGAGTCTGCTTTCGGGTCACAGCCGACGATCATCACGCGCATCGTTTCGGAAAGAGCCGCAATGGTGTTTTGAGATGTGGTGGATTTTCCAATTCCGCCTTTTCCGTAAAATGCAACTTGTCTCATGGTTAATGTCTCCTTAAAATTTTGATGGTTTGTGATCTATTGTTCTGAGGTTGGTCATGAGTCCCTGATTATTGGGAACAATCAAGGAGTAATGACTAATAGTTGAGAGTGAAGCTAGCAGTTGGGGGCGATCGACCTCCGAAATGATTTAAGTTGGGTATAAACATTGTCTTAGACAGATTCAACGGTTAATGCGGGTAAAACGCGGTCTTGCAGGGTGGCTTCAATGGCTAGTTTTAAGGTTTCTGCGGAAGAGGCACAACCACTACAAGCGCCTTTGAGAATCACTTTGACGACATCCCCTTCGACATCGAAGAGTTCCATATCTCCACCGTCTTCAGCAAGAACGGGTCGGATTTCTTCATTGATTACCTGTTGGATTAAGGTAATTTTTTGCAGGTTGGTTAAAACTTTTGGGGTTGCCTCGGGAGAAGATTCTTTCGTCTGCGCGATTGCGCTAGCAACTTCTAAACTCTTCTCTTTCTCTGTGGCAACTTCTTCGAGCAGGTCGTCAATATCGGCTAAACAGGAACTGCAACCACCGCCTGCTTTCACATAGTTGGTAACTTGTTCTGCACTGATAAGATCATTATCGCGAATCACCCGTTTGATTTTTGTATCGGTTATACCAAAACAGTTACATATAAGATTTCCTTCATCTTCTTCATGAGTGTCTAAAGGAATCCCTTTATAGTTGTAAATGGCTGCTTCTAGGGCTTCTTGTCCCATCACAGAACAGTGCATTTTTTCTTCAGGCAAACCATCAAGAGAGGTTGCAATTTCTTTATTGGTTATCTTTAGAGCTTCCTCAACGGTTTTCCCTTTTAAGAGTTCTGTCAGCACCGAAGAAGACGCGATCGCGCTGGCGCAACCAAAGGTTTGAAATCTTGCATCTGTAATTGTTTTTGTGGTTTCGTCAATCTTGAGATGAAGTTTTAGGGCATCGCCACAAGCAATACTTCCCACTTCTCCCGTGACCACTGCTTCCCCTTCCCCTTTCTCCGTAATCGAGCCTTGATTACGAGGATTGTGGAAGTGTTCCATTACTTTTTCTGTATAGTCCCACATAATTTTTATCCTTAGTTATTTGTTGTTTGTTGTTTGTCCTTTGTCCTTTGTCGTTTGTCCTTCGTCGTTTGTCGTTTGTCCTTCGTCCTTTGTAATCACTAAGAGATCAGTTTTTCCAATGACTAATGACCAATGACTAATGACCAATGACCAATGACTAATGACCAATG
>CAYXDG010000093.1:7681-12278 GCA_964463655.1 uncultured Dactylococcopsis sp. | reverse complement strand
AGTTGAGAACTTGATAGCAAACCTAAAGCATGGTTTATTCCTCTTAGTCTTGCAATTTGTACTCTTAGTTGTGAGTGGTCTGGTTGCTCAACGGAGTGTCAACAAGTGGCTAAAGTTTGGTCTATCCAATACAATGGGAATAATCGCCCTGATTCTTGTATTTTTCTTTTGGCGCGGAAGTTCTGGTTAGATGTTGTTTGAAATGAGTAATTCATCTGAAGGCAAGTTAGCAAATTTCTCCGATAAATTGGCAAGTTTTTTCAATCAAACAAAAGTTGAAATAGCATTGCTTGTGACTTTATTATTGACAGTAACTGCTTTTTATTGGCTAAGTTTTGGTAATCTTGATTTAGACTTTATCCTGTTTGTTTGGGGGAGTCCATTTATAATCATTCCCTTATCTTTCTTTTTCGTTCGTTTGATAGATGGAAAGTTAGATCAAGATCGACTAATAGAATTACTTTGTGATTGCGATGCTTATCGCTCAAGGTTTACTCCAGAGGAAACCTCTCAAGGAAAGTTGAGTGATGAAATGTTGTGTGGAGTGTTTAACCTCGCGAAAATTTTCCAAAGTAAAGATAAAAAATATATTGAAATGGTTGAGATGATGGCTCATTTAATACGTGAGTCAAAACCTGAATTTTATCGCGTCATTGGTCTTTCTGTTGTTAAAAAAGAAGGGGATACTTTTTCGGAATTGTATCGTGAGGGCAATTGCACTGGAGAAATGTTTTCTCCCATCGCTTATGATTTAGGAAAAAGCTACACAACATTATATGCCTATCGAAATCCTGAGTCAAACACTTCTGATGAGCAGCTTTCTTTTGAGAAGCTCCGTGATATTCGCTCAGGGGAGAATGTAATCCTTATTGCTGGAATTCTTACTGATGGCCATGCAATTTTACAAGCAGTACAGCATTTGAGGAAGCAAATTGCAAATCTGAAAGTAGAAGAGGTTTTTGTTTATATTCTTCAACCATCGGGAAGCAAAAAAGATCAAGTTATGGAGTTGCTAAGGGAGGCTAAAATCAAAGTCCACTTCATTGCAGAAGCGTCTGAAATTTACAAAAAATTGAGAGAGTTCGGGAAGATTGAAGAAGAAGAGCTTGCTAAAAATTTAGAGTGTCTTAAGCAGTAAGATCAAGTTCGGGCGATCGCTTATACGTTTTGAACAATCGGCGCTGCAAGGTAGGGTTTGCCTCGCCCAGCATGAATAAATTTCAAGAGATATACTGTAGCATGACTTTTTCCTTGTCTTAATCACCTAACGCGATCGCCATGAAAACAATAATCAATTATCAAGTTTCAAAGATAGCCATGTTCAGCCAAAAAAGAAAGACTAATATTTTCTTCCGAGGCATTAGACGATCGATGATTGAGGAGTTTATTCACATACTTCCCTAAAATATCGCTCTCAAGGTTCACCCAGCTTCCTTCTTGCAAACTAGACAAGTTCGTCTCATTATAAGTAACAGGAATCACCGCACATTGAAACCAACTGCCATTAGAATCACATTCAGCAATCGTTAAACTAATCCCATTAATGGCAATACTGCCTTTTGGAATCAGATAACGAGCAATATTTTGTTCCCATGCTTCGGAAAGGGCGCTCAAGGGGCCAAAAGTCATTTCCCAACAGCGATCGGTTGCGGATGATTTTAACAAACGTCCCACACCATCGACATGACCCGTTACAAAATGTCCCCCCAACTTTGACCCGACTTGTAAGGAAGGCTCAAGATTAACATAAGTGCTGGCTTCGCTGCGACTCCCCAAAGTGGTGCGATCGAGCGTTTCAGGAGATGCAGTGGCAACAAAGCCATCAGGTAAAAGATTTTCAACCGTCAGACAAACTCCATCAACAGCGACACTATCCCCCATGACCATTTCGGCAAGGAGAGAGTCTGTTTGAGCGTGGGGAATGCTAATCTTGAAACGATCGCGTCCGAGGGGTTGCAAAGTGCCTTGTGCTTGAATTAATCCAGTAAACATTGTGCAGTTGCTTAAAAAGTTGGTACAGGAATTAGGTAGGAGGAGGGCAGGGAAGAAAGTACAATAGGGAATGGTCGGTGCTACCATTCAGTGTATCGCATCACCTCAAAGTAAACTTTAATGCTGACAGCAGTGGAAAAGAGGCTAAGCTGATGATTGAAATGAAAGTTGCTGGGATTGCCTTGGATGCCATAACCCGAAGCCCGATCGCGCTTCTTAAGGATGGTTCAGAGCGTAGGGCGCTGCCGATTTATATCGGACAAGACCAAGCGAAGGCGATTATGGGTGCGATCGAACGACAAACTCCCCCTCGTCCCCTCACCCATGACTTAATGGTCAATGTCTTTGATGCTTGGGAAATGACCGTTACCCGCGTGGTGATTCATGCTTTGCAAGATAACACTTTCTATGCTCTCTTATGTTTGCAACAGGGAGACAATACCCGTGAAATTG
The DNA here is from genome assembly GCA_964463655.1 of uncultured Dactylococcopsis sp. GTDB lineage: Bacteria > Cyanobacteriota > Cyanobacteriia > Cyanobacteriales > Rubidibacteraceae > Halothece. Next base: position 9,833 of record CAYXDG010000093.1, on the reverse strand, counting down.
ATTGTCGGCCCAGTGACGCGATCGCGATCGCTGTTCGGACCAATAGTCCGATCTGGGTCATGGAAGAAGTTATCGCTGAAGCATCAATTCCTGTCGATCGCGATGCAGACGAAGAAGAAAAACAAGCCTTCAAAGAATTTCTCTCCAATCTTAGTCCTGAAGACTTTATTCGGGGACGCTCTTCTAAAAATAACGAAGAATCTAGCTAATGATGCAATATCGGCGGTTTGGAAACACCAATCTTCCCCTCTCAGTTTTTTCTCTGGGGACGATGCGCGGGTTAAATGATCAAAGTTTATTCACTAAGACGCTCCAAAAAGCTCTCGAAAATGGCATTAACCACATCGAAACCGCCACCGCCTATGGCGATAGTGAAACAGATATTGGTAGAGCTTTCAAACAGCTTCCTCAAGCCAGAAACGCTGTTTATTTGACCACAAAACTACCTCCCACTCCCAACCCTGAAGCAATGGCGATCGCCCTCGAAACCAGCTTAAAACGCTTACAGGTGGATTATTTGGATCAGGTAGCAATTCATGGACTCAACACTTGGGAACACTTAGCTTGGGTCACAGGAGACAACAATTGTTTAATCCCCCTCCAGAAAGCCCAACAGCAAGGAAAAATCCGACACATTGGCTTTTCTACTCACGCTCCCCTAGACATTATCCTCGCAGCGATCGAGACGCGCTTATTTTCCTTTGTCAATCTCCACTATTATTATCTTTGGCAACGAAACGAACCAGCGATCGCTGCTGCTTTTGATCTAGACATGGGAATTTTTATTATCTCCCCCACCGATAAAGGGGGACAACTCTACGCTCCTCCTGAAACGTTAAAGCAGCTATGCGCTCCCTTTTCTCCCCAAGTCTTAAACTATCGCTTTCTGCTCAGCGATCAACGCATCTCCACCCTTAGTCTTGGCGCAGCAACTCCCTCAGAATTATATCCTGCACTGGATGTGGCTGATCAAACCTTTCCCCTCACCGCCGAAGAAAAAGCAATCTTTACCCGTCTGGAAAAACAATTAGCAACTACTTTAGGAACAGAAAAATGTAGTCAATGTTACCAATGCTTACCCTGTCCCGAAAAAATTAACATTCCTGAAGTCTTGCGCTTGCGAAACCTAGCTGTTGCTTATGACATGACCCATTTTGGTCAATATCGTTATGGGATGTTTGAAAATGCAGGTCATTGGTTTTGGGGAAACAAAGGAAACCGTTGTACAGAATGCGGAGACTGTCTCCCCCGTTGTCCAGAAAACTTAGACATTCCTCAGCTTTTAAGCGATACCCATCAACGGCTCAATGGCTCTCCTCGCCGACGACTTTGGGAATAAAATCACTAAACTGATATAATAACAAAAAGTTTAAGCGCGATCAAGAGGAGAAAAAATGCCAGTTGCCGTAGGAGTCATTCAAACCGATGGGTTCCCTGCTGTCCTAGCTGCTGCTGATGCAATGGTGAAAGCAGCATCCGTAACCCTTGTCTCTTTTGATAAAGCAGAGAGTGCTCAATTTTTTGTCGCTGTGCGTGGTCCAGTTTCAGAAGTTGAACGTTCTATGATTGCAGGCCTCGAAGCTGCCGAAAAAACCTACAATGGAAAAGTGATTACCCATTATATGATTCCTAATCCACCCGATAACGTACAATCTGTCATGCCGATCGACTATAGTGATGAGGTAGAAGCCTTTCGGATGTAAAATTGTCGTGTGTTCATTTTATCTTACAAAAATTTAAGGAGCAAGGTGAATGTCTCTAGATGCAGTTGGTAGTTTAGAAACAAAAGGGTTTCCAGGAGTTTTAGCCGCCGCCGATGCAATGGTAAAAGCAGGTCGAGTGACCCTTGTCGGTTACATTCGTGCAGGCAGTGCGCGGTTTACCATTATTATCCGTGGCGATGTCTCAGAAGTCAAAACAGCGATGGATGCGGGAATTATGGCGGTTGATAAAGCCTATGGTGCAGCATTAGAAACATGGGTCATTGTTCCCCGTCCTCATGAAAACGTCGAATGTGTGTTACCGATCGCGTACAATGAAAATGTAGAACGTTTCCGTGAAAGCACTGAACGTCCTTTGATTGGCGCTTCTCAAAATCGGAGCTAATTTGTTATTTGTTATTTGTTATTTGTTATTTGTTCTTCGTTATTTG
>CAYXDG010000093.1:0-7581 GCA_964463655.1 uncultured Dactylococcopsis sp. | reverse complement strand
GTTATTTGTTATTTGTTCTTCGTTATTTGGAAAGCGGGAGATAGGCTGATAATTGGAAAATTATAGGCTGGTTTGGAGACAATCATTTAACCAATAACCAATAACCAATAACCAATAACCAATGACTAATATGAAAGTTGTCTTTTTGGGTACGCCAGCGTTTGCCGTTCCCACCCTTGAAGCCTTATTGCAATGTGGAGAAACAGAAGTCTTAGCAGTGGTGACGCAACCCGATAAGCCGAAAGGGAGAGGGAAAAAATTAATCCCTTCTCTTGTAAAAGAGTTAGCAACCACTCACAATCTCCCCGTTTTACAACCAAAGCGAATTAAAAAAGATACCGCTACCCGACAACAGTTGCGAGAGATGAAGACAGATGTTTTTGTGGTGACGGCTTATGGACAGATTCTATCCGCAGAAATCTTGGCAATGCCTCGCCTTGGCTGCATTAATGTTCATGGCTCAATTTTACCCCAATATCGCGGCGCAGCACCGATTCAGTGGAGTCTTTACAATGGCGACACTGAGGTCGGAGTAACCACAATGTTAATGGATGTGGGAATGGACACAGGGGCGATGTTATTAAAAGCAACAACCCCTGTGGAATTATTGGACAATGCAGAAACTGTAGGGAAGCGTTTAGCAAATATTGGCGGAGACTTATTGCTCGAAACTCTCTTCAAATGGGACAAAGGCGAGATTGAAGCCATTCCTCAAGCAGAAAGTGAGGCGACTTATGCCCCTTTGATTCAGAAAACAGATTATCAGTTAGATTGGTCAAGAAGCGCGATCGCCCTACACAATCAGATTCGAGGGTTTTACCCCAACTGTCTGACTACGTTACGGGGAGAGACCGTTAAGATTTTAGAAACGATTCCCCTCGCAGAAGCGTATTGGCCAGAGCTTCCCTCTCAATATCAATCTCTTCCTCAGCAATGGGACAATCTCAATTTAGAAACAGGAGAAACTGGGGAAATTATCGGGATTATTAAAAAATATGGCGCGATCGTCCAAACGGGAGAGGGATTTCTGTTATTGTCTCAAGTGCAACGGTCTGGCAAGCGTCCTCAGTCAGGGTGGGATTTTGTGAATGGAATGCGTTTAACTGTTGGAGAACGTTTTGAGAGTTGAGATCATAATTAACATTCTCTTATGTGAGTGATGCGCTTATGCAGAATTTTAGAGGATTCAGGAGCTTTTCAGTGTTTTAATTAGGGAGAGGAGTGTAGAATAAGCGGTGGTTGTTCTAAAAAATGCTCTCTCTTGCTATGTCTAACTCTGACCAATTATTTAACACGATTTCCGAATTAGTCTTGTGTCATTCCCCCAGTGGCGCAGAAGAAGAAATTGATGGTCTTCTCCTAGAAAAGTTTAGCGCGATCGGAGTTGAGACTTGGCAAGATCAAGCGGGAAATATCATCGCTAAAATTCCTGGTTATACCTCAGACTCAGCTATTGCGATCACAGCACACAAAGACGAAATTGGCAGTATTGTGAAGCGGGTAGGAGAAGATGGAACATTAGAAGTGCGTCCTCTTGGCGGATCATTCCCTTGGGTTTATGGGGAAGGGGTGATGGATATTCTCGGCGATCGCGCTACCATATATGGGATTCTTTCTTTTGGCTCTCGTCATGTTTCCCATGAATCCCCACAAAAAGCACTACAAGTAGATCAACCTCTGTTTTGGGAAGATGCTTGGATTGAAACTAAATGTAGTTTAGCAGAATTAGAAAGCGTTGGCGTTCGTCCAGGAACGCGAGTAGTGGTGGGGAAGCATCGTAAGCATCCTTTCCGCTTAAAACAAGACTACATTGCTAGTTATACCCTTGATAATAAGGCTTCTCTGGCGATTCTGCTAGAATTAGCCAAGCAAGTGATCCAACCACCACAGGATATCTATTTGGTAGCCTCAGCGAAAGAAGAAATTGGCGCGATCGGGGCGCTATACTTTACCCAGAATCAGCGTTTAGATGCTCTCATTGCTTTAGAAATTATTCCTCTAGCTGCTGAATATCCTTTTCAAGGGGGAGAAGTCCCTGTCTTGCTTTCTCAGGACAAATATGGCATCTATGATGAAGGATTAAATGCAGAAATTGTCAAAGCAGCACAAAGCATTAATCTTCCTATCCAACACGCAATTATTGATGGCTTTGGTAGTGATGGCTCGATCGCAATGAAAATGGGTCATGTCTCCCGTGCTGCTTGTTTGGGGTTTCCCACTGATAACACTCATGGTTATGAAATTGCACATCTCAATGCCATCAAACATTGTACAGAAATTTTAGCTTCTTATATGGGCAGTAAACATCAAATTGAGTTTGCTTAGTCAGTGACCAGTGATAAGCAAGGCAAACCCTATTATAATTAACAAATGAAACAAGCAATCATGGTTGTTGGCGCAACCTCTCACGCGGGAAAATCTCTGCTCTGTGCTGCTATCTGTCGGATGTTACACCGTCGCGGTTGGCGGGTGTCTCCCTTCAAAGGGCAAAACATGGCGTTGAATGCTTATGTGACTGATGCAGGACATGAAATTGGCTACGCGCAAGCCGTCCAAGCCTGGGCTGCCGGAATTGAGCCAACCGTTGAAATGAATCCCATTCTCCTGAAACCGCAAGGAGATATGACTTCCCAAGTGATTCTCAACGGGAAAGCCGTCGGACGCACCCAAGCGCAACAATATTATGAACAATACTTCGATCGCGGTTGGGAAGCGATTAAAACCGCATTAGATACCCTTAGCCAAAGCTACGATTATCTTGTCTGTGAAGGTGCCGGAAGCCCTGCTGAAATCAATCTTATGCACCGCGATTTAACAAATATGCGGGTTGCCCAATATCTTAACGCACCGACACTGTTAGTGGTAGATATTGAAAGAGGCGGATCATTTGCACACATCATTGGCACGTTAGAAATCTTAAAACACGCCAACGCTGGACATCATCTCATTAAAGGACTCATTATCAATAAATTTCGCGGACAGTTATCTATCCTACAGCCTGGGATTGAATGGGTAGAAAACTATACAGGGATTCCCGTGGTTGCCGTGATTCCCTATTTACAGCAAGTGTTTCCCGCAGAAGACTCCCTCGATTTATTAGAAAGACGAGGACGGAAATACAATACTGATCTCACCATTGCGATTATTCATCTCCCTAAGATTTCTAATTTTACTGATTTTGACCCTTTAGAAGCAGAAACAACGGTTAACGTGCGCTATGTGCGTCCAGAAGATGAGTTAGGAAAGCCTGATGCTGTGATTATTCCAGGGTCTAAAACCACGATCGCTGATTTAGAAGCCTTACAAGCGACAGGAATGGCAAACGCTTTAAAGGTCTATTTTGAGCAAGGAGGGGTGATTTTGGGGATTTGTGGGGGGTTTCAGATGTTAGGAGAAACTTTAAGCGACCCTGATGGTCGAGAAGGAAAGGCTGGAGACTACAAAGGTTTAGGTCTATTTCCTTTTGAAACTCTGATCACAGGGGAAAAGGTGACTCGTCAACGCACGGTTAACGCCATCTTCCCAGAGAGTAACACTCCGATTACAGGGTATGAAATCCATCAAGGTCGAACAACTGCGAAAACCCCCCTGATTAAGGGAGGGGGGAGCTTTGCCCATTTATTCGAGGATACAGAATTAGGAGTTGTCAATCAAGAGCGATCGCTGTGGGGATGTTATTTACATGGACTGTTGGAAAATGGTGCTTGGCGCAGACAATGGTTAAATCTTCTACGGGAGAAAAAAGGACTGTCTCCCCTAGAGATCAATGTCCCCCATCATCGTCAACAACGAGAGGAAGTTTTAGACGCAGTTACCGATGTGGTAGAAAAGCATTTAGATTTAACGGCGCTTGGAGATGGGGTCAGTAATGCAAGGGCGATCGCGTTTTAGTTACCGCTAATAGCCAAGGACAAACTTATTAGACCAATCCGATTTAAATTCTGTACAATTGATTAGTGTGACTATTAGTTAATTGAAGAAAAAATGGTAAAACTGCGTCTAAAACGATTAGGGAAGAAAAGAGAAGCAAGTTATCGGATTGTAGCGATGAATAGCAGCGATCGCCGAGATGGCCGTCCCTTAGAAGAGTTAGGATTCTATAACCCCAGAACTGGGGAAACTCGTCTCAATGTCCCTGCTATTGTCAAACGACTAAAGCAAGGGGCAAAACCCACAGAAACGGTCGATCATATTTTGAAAAAAGCGCAAGTGTATCAACAAGTGAATGCTTAATTATGTTAATTCCTCATTCCCCGCATCCACTCAACCTCAATATCCTGAATTAGTTCGTTTCCTCTTGACTCCCTTATTAGAGTTTCCAGAGAGCTTACGAATTGATTGTGAAGTGACGAACAAAAAGCAACGGGTCTGGATTCGTTTGGCGTTAGAACAAAGTGATCAGGAAAAATTATTTGGGCGAGCAGGAAAAAACCTCAATGCAATCCGCACTGTCTTGAAAACCGCAGGATTAGCAGCCCAACAATCTGTTTATCTCGATGTTTATGGGGAGAAAGAAACAGCACCCGAAACAGGGAACAACAAAAGACCTCCCCCGTCACGGCTAGATCGATCGCCGAAAGAAGGTAAGAAAAAACCCAAAAAACGCTCTAGCTCCAATTTTGCTTCTGATCAACCTTCAGAACAAACCCCTCCCCCTCTTTCCCCCCCAATGGGTGAAATGTAAAGGGAGCGAAAAAAAACTCATAATCAATTGCGATGACAGAGGCGGTCAAAACCATTGAACTCCCCAGTAGCGAAAGCGCGATCGCGCTTGCTGGGCCCCATGAAGCGAATCTGAAAATCCTTTCCCGACAAACGGGAGCAAAATTAGTGATGCGGGGACTTGAATTATTAATTCGGGGGCCACAAAAACCAGTAGAACGCTGTTTAGCGGTGGTGCGATCGCTCAAACCCTACTGGAGTGAAGGAAGGGCGATCTCGGAAGCGGAGATCATGACTGCCTTCCAAGCCCAAGATACAGGACGGATCGAAGATTACAAAGACCTACAAGAAAATGTTCTCGCTCGTACTCGCAAAGGAGAATTAATTCGGGCGAAAACCTTTCGACAACGGCAATATATCAAAGCCATTCAATCCCATGATGTTACCTTCTGCACAGGGCCTGCGGGAACTGGGAAAACTTTTCTCGCTGCAATTCTTGCGGTGCAGTCTTTACTAAAGGGCAATTATGAACGGCTCATTCTCACCCGTCCTGCCGTGGAAGCGGGAGAAAAATTAGGCTTTCTCCCAGGGGATTTACAAGAAAAGGTTAATCCTTTTTTGCGTCCTCTTTATGATGCTTTATATGAACTCATTGAACCTGAAAAAATCCCTGATTTAATGGCAAAAGGGACGATCGAAATTGCACCGTTAGCCTATATGCGGGGGCGTACTCTTAACAATGCCTTTGTGATTGTTGATGAAGCCCAAAACACAACCCCCGCCCAAATGAAAATGGTGCTGACTCGTTTAGGCTTTTCCTCACGGATGGTGGTGACAGGAGACATTACTCAGACTGACTTACCTTATCATCAAGAATCAGGATTAGTGACGGCTCTCAAAATCCTAAACCGAGTGGAAGGAATTGCGGTTTGTGAGTTTTCTCAAAAAGATGTGGTGCGTCATCCTTTAGTGCAAAGAATTGTTGCTGCTTATGAGCAGCATAATATTTCATCCTAATCCTATAATCTCTCCGAAGGTTTTTTCTTTCATTATTAATTATTAATTGCTTTGTCCCATCATTTGCAGTTGATACAAACTGGAATATAACCCCCCTTCTGCAATCAATTCTTCATGAGTTCCCGACTCAACTAACTCTCCTTGTTTTAAGACTAAAATGCGATCAACATCTTGAATTGTCGAAAGACGATGAGCAATAATAATCGCTGTTCTTTCTGCTAATAAATGTTCTAACGCTTCTTGAATTAATGCTTCTGTTCCCACATCTAAGCTAGCTGTTGCTTCATCTAAAACTAAGACTCTCGGATCGCGAATCGCAACCCGCGCAAAGGCTAACAATTGTTTTTGTCCCCCTGATAAATTATTCCCTCGTTCTCTTAAAGGCGTGTCATAGCCTTGGGGAAGTTTTTCGATAAAAGAGTCAACATTGGTCATTTTTGCGGCCCGTTTGACTTCCTCAAAAGGATAACGTTCTCCGAGAGTAATATTATCTTTTACATCTCCAGCGAAGAGGAAATTTTCCTGTAAAATGACTCCAATATGGCGACGTAATTCTTCTTGAGGTAAGTCTTTAATATCAATTCCATCGACTAAAATCCGACCGTCTGTTGGTTCATAAAGCCGACAAAGCAACCGAATAATCGAGCTTTTTCCAGCGCCAGTGGGCCCAACTAACGCTACTTTTTCCCCCGGTTTGATAATGAAATCTAAATTTTTCAGAACTAATTCATCTTTTTTGTAGGCGAAAGAAACATTTTCAAAGCGAATTTCTCCAGGGGTTTTTCCTAATTCATTTGCAGTGGCTAATTGTTTTTGTTGTTCCTGTTCTGGATCGCGAATTTCAATCGGTTCACTTAATAATTCAGTAATCCTTTCTACTCCTGTAAAACCAGTTTGGAGGAGGGTGAACTTTTCTGCAAATTGTCTGAGAGGTTCAAACAAGCGCTGTGCATAGAGAATGAAAGCAGAAAGCGTTCCAAAGTTTAATTGATCGCCTAAAACGAGAACACCTCCTAATCCTAAAACACCTGCGATCGCGATCAGAGCAATCCATTCTAAGGTTGCAGAAACAGCCGATTCATAAAAAATAGTTTTCCTAATTTCTTCTAGATAGCGGTTATTAATTCTCCGAAATAAGTCATTGTTAAAGTTTTCTCGACGGAAGAGTTGAACAATATTAATGCCAGTAACATTCTCTTGAATCATCGAATTTAGACTGGATAATTCTTCCCTTGAACGATAGTTAGCATCGCGGTATCGTTGTTGAAAATAAATAATTAAGGCAGTGACAGGGAGAAACATTAAAATCAGCAACGTTGCTAACTGCCATTGCAGGATAAAAACCGTAATGGCAATCACTAAAATATAAATAACATCACTAAGAATTCCCACAGCACCTGTGGAAAAAACATCTCCTAATGCTTCCACATCGCTGGTTAAGCGAGTTACTAAACGTCCAACAGGGGTTTTGTCGAAAAACTTAGCAGCTAAAGATGTAACATGAGTAAATAAATCATCTCGAATATTGGCTGTTATTTCTTGTCCAACTCGTTGCACTAAATAACCTTGTAGAGAGTTAAATGCAAGTCGAATTAAAATGGTTAATAAGAGTAATCCTGTGAGAATATTAATCCCTTGATTTAAGGAGATATCTTTGAGAAATGACCAAGTTTGTTCATTTCTAAGCAGAGAAATGGCTTGTCCAATGATTAATGGTTGAACTGCTCCTGCGATCGAGAGTGGAATCAGAAGGGCAAGAGACGTAAACAGAAGCGGTTTATTGCGAGTTGCGTAGGGCTTTAAACGTAAGAGAAGTCGCCAGTCGTTTTCTTTTGGGCGAGTATTTTTTTTGAGGGAAGGGGATGCCGTCATTATTGGTTATTTGTTATTGGTTATTGGTTA
>CAYXDG010000092.1:0-12516 GCA_964463655.1 uncultured Dactylococcopsis sp. | reverse complement strand
GCCACATTAAACGTCCTAACCTAATTGTGTACTGCTATACTTTCTCGGCAAAATAACAAAATGACAAAAACATGAAAAGGAAGACGCTATGAATAACGTCTTCCAGCATTCAAAGGTCATCCGTACTCCGCCGTGAGACGACGGAGCGGGGTTCACAAGCGTCGGAACTTGGTTCCGACGACGACCCCTTGCCTGCGGATGACCGTTGGTGAGTTTTAACTAATCTTTGTCTTCGTCTTGACTTCCCCCGGGAGAGTTATTGTATAAAGCGTCTAATTTTTCTCGGGCATCATCAACATTAACAGAACGCATCACTAACAGGGGTTCATTGACGGGTCTTCCTTGTTCGTCTAATAATTCAGGGTGAGAGGGAGTTTGGGAAGGACTGTAAGTGCTGCGATTAAAATTGCTTCTATTGCCGCGGCTGTTCCAGCTACTGCCCATTCTTTGAGTTTCCGTGCCAATATTAATTAGACTGCGAATTAAATTGCTAACCGCGAAAAATGCAATGATGGTAAAAGCAATAATGTATAGGAGGTGTAACATAATTTTCCTTAATCGGGATTGTTTTCTAAACTGAGCGCACTAGAGCCGTTTTCTAATATTTCTCATTCTAACCTGTTTCATGAGTTCCCGAACGATCAAGCTGTTGTTGCTGCTGTCGATTCAGCATAGCTACTTGGTGACACTCGGCAACTAACTTATGCCAAGGCGCGATCGTGGACATTTCGACACCCACCTGACCGTCGGTTGCTTGAAACAAACTCTGGGTTGCTCTCACCTGTTCTTGAGCAGACTTGACTCGTTGTAACAAATCTGCTTGTTTGGCGGCAGATAACACAGCCACCTCCTCTGATTCTAGTAAATTACGAGAACGGGAGAACCAATACTGAAAGTCATCCAGTAACGGCTCTAGAATTGCTTTTAATAAGGCTTGTTGCTCTGATTCAGATGCCATAGGAATTGTTTTACCGATATCTTATCTATTTCTTATTTTAACTTTCTTTACAAAAGTTTACGTCTAACTTAAGTCAAGTAACAATAACCCACTGTCTGCTTCCAATTGTTAATTATCCATGATTTATTGTTTAAGCTGATTCTGGTTTGGGTAAAGAAGAGGGATGAAGCAACAACTCGGCGGTGGAGCGTTTTTCTACCATTTCTTTAGTGATTTGACAGCGACGAATATCTTTACGAGATGGTAAGTCATACATCACATCGAGCATGATTTCTTCAATAATGCCTCGCAAGGCTCTTGCGCCGGTTTTACGGCGATTGGCTTCTTGGGCGATCGCGCGGAGAGCTTCCGAGGTAAATTCTAAATCGATGTTATCCATCCCTAACAATTTCTGATATTGTTTCACCAGTGCATTGCGAGGTTGGGTCAAGATTGAAATCAGCGCTTCTTCGTCAAGGGGTTCAATCACCGCAGAAACAGGAATCCGTCCCACAAACTCAGGAATCATGCCAAACTTAATAAAGTCATCAGGCTGGAGATTCTGGAGAATGTTGGCGGTGCGTTTTTCTTTTGTCAGGGGTTGTCCTTCTTCGCCATGAATAAACCCGATCGATTTGCGTCCCATGCGTTGTTCAACGACTTTTTCCAGTCCCACAAACGCACCGCCACAAATAAAGAGGATATTGCTAGTATCAATTTGGATGCAGTCTTGATAGGGGTGTTTTCGTCCCCCTTGGGGGGGAACATTGGCGAGGGTCCCTTCTAACATTTTGAGCAGTGCTTGTTGGACTCCTTCCCCAGACACATCGCGGGTAATGGAAGTATTTTCGCTTTTACGGGCTACTTTATCAATTTCGTCAATGTAAATAATTCCTCGTTGTGCTTGTTCCACATCAGAGTCAGCAACTTGGAGTAAGCGCAGAAGAATGTTTTCCACATCTTCCCCTACATATCCCGCTTCTGTCAGCGTGGTCGCATCAGCAACCGCAAACGGGACTTCTAGAATCTCCGCTAGAGTTTGAGCGAGGAGGGTTTTTCCGCAACCCGTCGGGCCAATTAAGAGGATATTTGATTTTTGCAGTTGAACGCCAGAATCCTTCTTTTGAGAGCTTGGGTTTTCCAAGAGACTGAGGCGTTTGTAGTGGTTATAAACCGCAACTGAGAGCACTTTCTTGGCTGCTTCTTGACCAATGACATAATCATCGAGATGGCTCTTGATTTCTCTCGGTTTCGGAATTTGATGATAGGATAACTGTCCCCGAGTCCGACGTTTTTCTTGATCTTCCTTAGTTGCGGAGACTCGCCCCGATCGCGCCGAGGAGGGTTCAATGAGTTCATCATCTAAGATTTCGTTGCACAGTTCCACACATTCATCGCAAATATAAACCCCTGGACCGGCGATTAATTTACGGACTTGTTCTTGAGATTTACTACAAAAGGAACATTTTAAGTGAGCGTCGAATTTTGACATATAAGCACCTGCGGATAGGATTGGGATGGTCTAGGTAGCTGTGACTTCCCGAGGAGAAAGAGTCTCGGAAGTAATCACTTGGTCAATTAAGCCGTATTCTTTGGCTTCAGCAGCAGACATATAGAAGTCGCGATCGGTGTCTTCTGTGATACGGTCTAGGGGCTGTCCTGTGTGGTGAGCAATGAGTTCATTGAGAGTGTTTCGGATGTAGAGGATTTCTCGCGCTTGGATTTCCATATCGCTCGCTTGTCCTTCCATACCACCGAGGGGTTGGTGAATCATGATGCGGGAGTTAAGCAAAGACATCCGTTTTCCAGGCGCACCGCCAGCCAAGAGAAAAGCTCCCATGCTAGCAGCTAAACCATAACAGATTGTCGCTACATCAGGCTGGACTTGCTGCATTGTGTCATAAATCGCCATTCCTGCATACACTGATCCTCCCGGAGAGTTGATATACAGTTGGATATCTTTTTCGGGGTCTTCCGCTTCTAAAAAGAGCATTTGGGCAGCGACCGAGTCGGCGAGTTGATCGGTGACTGGCATTCCTAAAAAGATGATGCGTTCCCGAAGCAGACGAGAATAGAGATCAAAAGCTCTTTCTCCCATTCCTGACTGTTCAACCACCATCGGGACGACGACTGCGTTTTGGGTCTGGGAGACAACGGGTTGAGAAGTGCGGTCATTGCTAAGAGCAGAAAAGGGCATTTGAGAATGAATCATAACTTAATCTGACTATTTTGCGATCGAGGTTTAATTTTCTTCTGTCCTCATTATGGCTTATTCAGATTCATCAGTTTTTGAGGGAGCAATTGTTTGTGCTTCTTCCTCTTGAGCAGACTGGAGACTCCCTTCTGGGACAAGTTCCACCGTTGCTTGTTCCCGTAACCAAGCTAAGGTTTTTTCTTGGCGCAGATCATCTTCCACATATTCTTGTAACCGTTCTTCATCGTAGTCTTGCTCTTGTTTCTCTAGATCTTGTCGGACTTCATTGGCTTTGGCTTTAATTTCTTCTTCAGTGGGATTGAGCGCTTCTTGTTTTGAAATTTCTTGTAAGATTAAGTTTTGTTTTAGGGAGGAAATTGCTTCAGGGCGCGATCGCTCTTTCATATTCTTCACCATTTCTTCCGTCATCATCTGACTAACATCAATTCCCATTTGTGCTAATTGCATAGCACTTTGCGTGATCAGTGTTTGGAGTTCTTGCTCAATCATGGTTTCGGGTAACTCAATCTCACTTTGTTCAATGAGTGCTTGCACGATCGCCTGATTGATATTATTCTTAGTTTCGGTTTCGGCTTGTTCTTCATATTGTTTTTGGAGGGCTTCCCGCCATTCTTGAAGCGTCGAATGTTCTCCCACATCCTCAGCAAATTCATCGTCTAATTCTGGGAGTTCTTTGGCTTTTAATTCTTTGAGAGTTACGTTAAATTTAGCAGTTTTCCCTGCTAAATCTTCTCTGGCGTAACCTTCTGGGAAAGTAACAGAAATTTCCTTGGTTTCCCCAGAATTCATTCCCACAATCCCTTCTACCATTCCCTCGATAAACTTTCCTTGTGCTAGTTCGAGTTCAAAGTCTGTGGCTTGTGCGCCTTCGATGGGTTCATCTCCTTCTTCCCCTGATAAGCGTCCTTCATAATCAATGACTGTCGTATCTCCCATCTGTGCGGGACGGTCTTCTACAGGAGCGAGGGTGGCTTCCTCGTTGCGTTTTTCTTCCAGATAGGCTTCTACTTTTTGGGGGTCAGCTTTGACTTCTTCCGCTTGTACCTGTAGGCTTTTATAATCCCCGAGTGTTACTTCTGGAGGAACATCCACAGAAGCGCTAAAGGTAAACGGTTCCCCTGGGGTGTATTGTTGGGTTAACTCTTCAAACTGGGAGCGTAGCTGATAATTCCCTAATGCTTTAATTTCCTCCTGTTTAATCGCTTCCTCGATCGAGGGTTGGAGTAATTCCTCAATCGCTGCTGCTTTGAGGCGTTCTTTCCCGAAACGCTGTACTAATACCTGACGCGGGACTTTTCCTTGGCGAAACCCAGGAACATTAGCAGAACGGGTTAAACCTTTCAAGACCTTTTCATAAGCCTTTTTCGTCTCTTCACCAGAAATCTCGATTTCTAGAGCAAGTTGGCTAGCGGGCAATTTTTCCTGGGTTACTTTCATCGATGACTGCTACCTCATAATAGGTTATTTGTTGGACAATGCTTGACTTTTATTTACTTTATTTGAAAGAGGGAGAGGTGCAGTCCCTCTTCACCAAAGGAATCATAATGGATACTTCCCTGCACGGAGTAAAGTGTGCCTCGTCAATGTTTATTCGAGAACCACGCTTAACCTGTTTAACCGTCAACGCGACTAGCAGAAGGCTGCGCCATGCACCGAAAGGTGTCTTGAACCAGATAACGTAGCCTGCCTCTAGACTGAGACTGGACTAACCGAACAATGATTGGCATAAATGTCAGGTATTGTTTGGTGATTTGGTTAGTCAATCGGGGAATCCTTATGTTAGCCTAACCAATAATCCGATTACCGCTAAGTTAAGGCAAAGTCCAACTGGCTATTGTAGCATTGTCTAAGACAGTGTAAAGTAGGAATCAGTGATCACTGACCAGTAATCCGTGACCAAATAACCAATAACGATCCCCCCTAGCCTCCTCACGCTTTGCTCTGGCTTCATAAGGGAGGAACCAATAACCAATAACCAATAACGAATAACGAATAACGAATATACAAAAAAGGAGGAAGAACATTTGTCAGCAGGAATTAAAGTGGCAATTTTAGGCGCGACAGGCGCTGTGGGAAGTGAATTAATCACCCTTTTAGAAGAACGAAATTTTCCCGTTAGTGAATTAAAGTTATTGGCTTCGGCGCGATCGCATGGCAAAGAAATCTCCTTTGGCGGAAACACCTTAGCAGTCGAAACAGTCAGCGTAGAAGCCTTTGCTAATGTGGATTTAGTTTTGGCTTCTGCAGGGGGTTCTACAAGTCAAAAATGGGCGCAAACCATTGTTAATTCAGGCGCAGTAATGATTGATAATTCTAGTGCATTTCGGATGGATGAAACCGTTCCCTTAATTGTTCCTGAAATTAACCCCCAAGCAGCTAGAAATCATCAAGGAATTATTGCCAACCCCAACTGTACTACAATTTTAATGGGTTTAGCCGTTTTTCCCTTACATCAAAGACAACCGATTCAAAGATTGATTGTGGCGACTTATCAGTCTGCATCTGGCGCGGGAGCAAAAGCAATGGCAGAATTAAAAACACAAGCACAAGCCATTCTTAATGGGGAAACGCCAACGGCTGAAACCTTTCCATACCCTTTAGCATTTAACGTCTTCCCTCACAATTCCCCATTGAATGAACAGGGGTATTGTCTGGAAGAAATGAAAATGGTTAAAGAAACCCGCAAAATTTTTGATTGTCCTGAGTTACGAATCAGCGCCACTTGTGTTAGAGTGCCTGTATTGCGAGCGCATTCAGAAGCAGTTAATCTAGAGTTTGCTAAACCGTTTTCAGTGGAACAAGCAAGAGAAATTCTAGCAACATCACCAGGGGTAAAACTAAGGGAAGATTGGGAGAAGAATTATTTTCCAATGCCTAATGAAGTAGCAGGAAAAGATGAAGTATTTGTGGGACGAATTCGCCAAGACATTTCTCATCCGAATGGGTTAGAGTTATGGTTGAGTGGCGATCAGATTCGCAAGGGTGCAGCGTTGAATGCGGTACAAATTGCTGAATTGTTGGTACAAGAAAATCTATTAACGCCCACCCAATCAGCCGTATCGGTTTAAGAAAAAAGGAAGAGATAAACAGTAACGATGACAAGTGTGGACTTTGGACAGGTACTCACAGCAATGGTAACACCAATGACGGCCGAAGGGGCTGTCAATTATCCCGTTGCAGAACACTTAGCAGATTATTTAATCACTCATGGTACGGAAACATTGGTGGTTTGTGGGACAACGGGGGAGTCTCCCACTTTGACTTGGGAAGAAGAATATGAGTTGTTTCAAGTCATTCAAAAAGCAGCAGGGACTCGATGTAAAATTATCGCAGGGACAGGATCCAATTCGACCCATGAGGCGATCGCAGCTACGAATAAAGCGGCTAAATTAGGCTTAGATGGGAGTTTACAAGTGGTTCCCTACTACAGCAAACCTCCGCAAACAGGACTCTATAAACATTTCAGCGCGATCGCAAAATCTAGCCCCGATCTGCCGATGATGCTATACAATATACCAGGACGCACTGGGCGCAACTTAGAACCTGCTACAGTGGAAAAGTTAGCGGAAATTGATAATATTGTTGCCATTAAAGAAGCAAGTGGAAATTTAGATCAGGTGTCTCAAATTCGCGCTTCTACCCCTAATGAGTTTAAAATTTATTCAGGAGATGATTCTCTTACCTTACCTCTATTAGCCGTTGGTGGAACAGGTGTCGTGAGCGTTGCGAGTCATTTGGTAGGCTTAGAAATGCAAGAAATGATTAATAATTTTAAGCATGGTAAGATAGTAAAAGCACAACAAATTCACTTAAAGCTATTTCCGCTATTTCGAGCGCTATTTATCTCAACCAATCCGATTCCTATAAAAACAGCCTTAAAATTGCAAGGTTGGGATATTGGTACGCTGCGATCGCCCTTATCAGAATTATCCCCTGAATTAGAAACTGAATTGAAGAATGTCTTGACCGATTTATCATTACTTGAAGCAAAATTTTGAATCAATTTACGAGTGATGAGGTTGGAATGGCTAAGCTAGCTTAAAAAGTGATTTTAATTAGGGCTTGCTGAATTAAGCTGAAACGGTTACCATACAGTTTTTTCAACCGTTAATGAGCCGAAATTGTGCAAGGAAATCAACGATCGCACTACTGATTCTCCTGACCAACCCCGAAGTCTTTGTTCCCCGTTCTCTGTTCCCTGAACACACCGATCAATGGACTTATTTCTAAAACCCTAATTAAACAAAAATCATGCTCATTGGAGTGAGACCATCTGACTTCTTAATCAATGACGACCCAGATAGTCGTCCTAAGGAAATTTATGGCAGCAACTAGATACATTTCCTAAAAAAATAAATTGTTTCGTACAGATTAAACAAGATTCAATCGTTCATTACCTAGCGTTAAGGAAAATCAATCAATGCGTCAAAATCAATCACAATCTAACTTAAAAATTATTCCTCTTGGAGGATTGCATGAAATTGGAAAAAATACCTGCATCATCGAATATGAAGATGAAATGATTTTGCTAGATGCGGGAATCGGTTTTCCTAACCCCGAAATGCACGGGATTAATGTGGTTTTACCCGACATGACCTACATACGGGAAAACAAACATAAAATTAAAGGCATGATTGTCACTCACGGTCACGAAGACCATATCGGTGGGATTGTCTATCATCTCAAACAGTTTGATCTTCCTGTGATTTATGGGCCCCGTCTCGCTCTCGCGCTGTTAGAAAATAAACTAGAAGAAGCGGGAATGACCGATCGCACCACTCTAAAATCGGTGCTTCCTCGCGATGTGGTGAAGTTGGGAAGCGCTTTTTCAGTGGAATATATCCGCAATACCCACTCGATCGCCGATAGCTGCTGTGTGGCAATTACCACTCCTATCGGTGTCGTCATTCACACAGGAGACTTTAAAATCGATCATACCCCTGTCGATGGAGAGCATTTCGATCTACACCGTCTCGCGGAATATGGCGCAAAAGGCGTGTTATGCTTGCTGAGTGACTCCACCAACGCCGAAGTCCCAGGTCATACCCCTTCCGAAAGTTCTGTGCGTCCCAACCTCGATCGCGTGTTTGCTCAAGCGAAAGGACGCTTACTGGTGACAACCTTCGCTTCCTCTGTCCATCGCGTGAGAATTATTTTAGAACTTGCTCAAAAACATAATCGGGTTGTAGGAGTTGTTGGGCGATCGATGTTAAATGTCATTGCTCACGCTCGTAACTTGGGCTATATCAAATGTCCTGATGACTTATTCGTCCCTCTCAGAGAATTAAATAAAATCCCTGATGAAAAAGTAATTATTCTCACTACAGGATCACAAGGAGAACCCTTAGCAGCACTGACACGGATTTCTAAAGGAGAACACCGTCAAGTTAAGATTCGTGAAAACGATACGGTGGTTTTTTCCGCTAATCCCATCCCAGGGAATACGATCGCAGTGGTCAATAGCATCGATCGCCTAATGATGATGGGTGCAAAAGTGGTCTATGGTCGCCAAGAAGGGATTCATGTGTCAGGACATGGCGCGCAAGAAGATCATAAACTGATGTTAGCCTTGACCAAACCCAAGTTTTTTGTTCCGTTTCATGGGGAATATCGGATGTTGGTGAAACACGCAGCAATGGCTCATCAAATGGGGATTCCTAAAGAAAATATGGTCATTATTAATAATGGCGATGTGGTAGAAGTTTCCCCCGATCGCATTCAAATCATCGATCGCGTACAATCAGGGATTGAATTAGTAGATCACTCTGGTGTTGTTCAGAAAGACATTATGAGTGAGCGCCAACAAATTGCTCTTGAAGGTTTAATCACGGTGGCTGTCGCTGTCGGGTCAGATGCTAAGATTGTAGCCCAGCCAGAAGTCAGCTTACAAGGAGTGGTCAGTCCGATTGAACCCGCAAAGATTAAACAGATGATTATTCGCAGCGTTGAGCAGAGCGTCAAGAGTTACTGGACAAACTTAGAGAGCAATGGGAATGGAAAAACCCTTGACTGGACAGGGCTAAAAATAGAGATTGAAAGCAGCATCAAGCGCTTGTTACGACGAGAGTTGAAGAGTCAACCAACTATCATTTGTTTGCTACAAACTTCCAAAGACAAGGACATCAACAAAGAAGTGAAAGTGAAAAGTAGCACTCCAGTCCCACAACCAGTGAAACGTAGCGATAACGGAAGTAATGCCAACGGTAGCAGCACTGTTGATATTAAGCAAGATTTCAACGGTCGTCGTCGTCGCCGTCGGTCTGCAGCAACCACTGTTTCTTCATCGTAAGACCTTTTGCATCAATTGGCGCTACCCGCTTGTATCTGGGAAATTTTGCGAACTGTCGGAGTGCGATCGAGAGTTCAATGTTCGGCCATCGTTAACCCCCTCTCAATCGGTTTCTTACTACTTCCGACAGATTTTGTCAAACGTTTTGCAAAAAAATATTACGAAGTGTAAAAGAATTGTTACATTGTAAATAACAGTTCGTGAAAAGGTGTAAATATCATGGTCTCTGGATTATTTCCCAAACCCGCTGCATTCAAAGAGCAATCTCGCGTTTATGACCTCAAAAGTCGTCTCGATTGGGGTGAACCTGCTTTAACCATTATTGATGTGCGCGATCGCGCTTCCTTCAACGGAGGTCACATCATGGGTGCAATTTCTTTCCCCAGCGAAGAATTAGTAGCTCGCGCTCAAGCTAGTTTAGAAAGCAATCGCGACATCTATCTTTATTCTGATACAGACGAAGAAACTGCTCACGCTGCTGCTCTTCTGAGAGAAGCTGGGTTTGAACGAGTTGCAGAAATTACAGGTGGTTTAGGTGCATGGAAAGCAGTAGATTATCCTGTAGAAATGACCTCTGCTGATGCCTAAAATTTGACATCAATCATTCTTTTTCCCGCCCTCATCGGTGGGATTTTTTATGATCATAACAACCCGCGCCAATCTCTGAAAATGGTATGATTTGAGAGCAAGAGAATGACCCATTATTAATGATTAATATGGAAACGATCATTATTGCCAGCTTTGTTTTTATATTTGGGGCAGCGATCGGGAGCTTTTTAAACGTTGTTATCTATCGCATTCCAGCTAATCTCTCTTTACTTTATCCGCCTTCGCGTTGTCCTGTTTGTAAACATCGTTTAGGGAAAACAGAGAATATACCCATTATCGGTTGGCTATGGTTAAAAGGCAAATGTCGCCATTGCAAAACCCCTATTTCTCCTCGTTATCCCATCGTTGAAACCACAACAGCGACTTTATTCGTCTTGGTTTATCTTCAGTTTGGAATGGGGATGATAACGGTTGGTTATTGGGTATTTTTAAGTTTATTATTGGCTCTTTCTTTAATTGATTATGACACAATGACCTTACCCAATTCTCTGACTCAATCAGGGTTAATGATTGGGTTAGGATATCAGATCATCATTGGGGGACAAGGAGACAATTTAAGGGTCAGTATTCCACAACAATTAATGGGGGGAATGATTGGTGCAGTCTTAGGAATCTGGTTATTTGATCTGATTACGATCGTTGCTTCTGGTGTGATGGGACAAACGGCGATGGGTGGCGGAGATGCTAAGTTAGTGGCGATGATGGGCGCTTGGTTAGGTTGGAAATTATTATTAGTGGGTTGTTTTCTCGGCTGTGCTACAGGTGCATTTGTGGGAGGGGCAGCGATCGCCCTAGGTATCCTATCACGACGAGAACCGATGCCATTTGGCCCGTTTTTAGCCTTGGGTGGTGCGATCGCTGTTTTCTACGGAGAAGCCTTGATTTCAGCATATATGAACGTATTTTTTCCAGCAATTTAACCAGTAGTTGGCAATAGTGGGCAATGCCCACCCGACTCTCTGCAAGGATAAGTCTAACCAAGGGAGGAAAATATGACTAATGAGCAGCAATCTGATATAGTGGCTATGAACAACAAAAGGGAAAAACCATAAGGGATACCCCCAAAGCAGTAGTCTGTATGACGGAAACGGATTAAAAACATTGTCCGTCTATAGAGGTTACTCTCCAAAGTAAGTCAAATGGAAGATTAGGAGGAAAAAGCAACTTGTCTAGTAAATATATTTTTAGTTCGGAGTCTGTAACAGAAGGTCATCCCGATAAGGTCTGCGACCAGATTTCCGATACCATTCTCGATGCTTTACTCACAGGGGACGATAAAAGCCGTGTTGCTGCAGAAGTCGTCGTTAATACAGGGTTAGTGCTGGTGACAGGGGAAATTACCTCCAAAACACAAGTCAACTATGTCAACTTAGTTCGGGATAAAATTAAGGAAATTGGCTATGTCGATGCAGATAACGGCTTCTCTGCTGATAGCTGCGCGGTGTTAGTGGCGCTGGATGAACAATCCCCAGACATTTCCCAAGGGGTGAGCGCTGCCCAAGAAAGCCGTAACCTCAGTGATGATGAGTTAGATAAAATTGGTGCTGGTGACCAAGGGTTAATGTTTGGGTTTGCTTGTAATGAGACCCCAGAATTAATGCCTCTACCTATTAGCTTGTCTCACCGCTTGACTCGCCAATTGGCAAAAGTTCGCAAAAATGGGACGTTGGGTTATCTCCGTCCTGATGGGAAAAGTCAAGTCAGTGTTACTTATGAAGATGGGAAACCTGTTCGCATTGACACGATTTTAATTTCCACTCAGCATGATCCCGAAGTCGGGGGAAGCACGGATGAGAAAACTGTTCACGACAAAATTAAAGCGGATATCTGGAAAGAAGTGGTGCTTCCGATTTTTGAAGACATCGACATCAAACCTGATGCTGATACGAAGTATCTCATGAATCCCACAGGAAAATTTGTCGTTGGCGGTCCCCAAGGGGATGCGGGTCTGACAGGACGTAAAATTATTGTTGATACCTATGGCGGTTATTCTCGTCATGGTGGCGGCGCTTTCTCTGGTAAAGACCCAACAAAAGTCGATCGCAGTGCTGCTTATGCTACTCGCTATGTGGCGAAAAACATCGTCGCTGCTGGGTTAGCCGAAAAATGTGAAGTTCAACTCAGTTACGCGATCGGGGTAGCTCGTCCGACCAGTGTTTTTGTTGATACTTTCGGCACAGGAAAAGTGAGTGAAGAGACGTTACTCGAAGTGATTCGCGCTAACTTTGAACTGCGTCCTGCAGGCATCATTCAAGCCTTTGAGTTACAAGGACTCCCTAAACAACGCGGTGGACGTTTCTACCAAGATACTGCAGCTTATGGCCACTTTGGGCGACCTGATCTTGATCTTCCTTGGGAACGCACCGATAAAGTCGAAGCGTTACAAGAAGCTCTCCAAGCTGCTGCTACTGTATAAGTTCCTTTAAGGTCTTAACGGCTTGACCCTTCTCTGTTTCAGGAGAAGGG
>CAYXDG010000091.1:0-12545 GCA_964463655.1 uncultured Dactylococcopsis sp. | reverse complement strand
GGTCAGTTTTGTATAAGTTTATCAGAACGGAAACATGACTAATAACAAATAACAACGAACGAAGGACAAATACCAATGAATCAACCCGATCCAGCATTAGAGAAGCAAGTGCAGCGCCTCCATCGGGTGATGGTTTCTAGCCGTTGGTTGCTGGTGGTGGTCTCTTGGCTAGGGGTAATTCCGATCGCGCTATGGCAGTTACAAGGAGAAATTGAGTTAATTCGATCGCATTTCACATTGGCTGCGGTGCGCTATGCGTTGATTTTTAACCCAAGTGCTGCGATCGCGCTAAGCTGGTGTTTGGGCATAACAACGGCGGTTTTATTGTGGCAGAGTAGTAACATTTTATTGGGATTTTCGAGACAATATCGCGATCGTTTAGAAAAACAAGTGCGACGCATCCGTAAGCGCGGAAAATCTCATCCCCTCTGGCGTTGGGTGATTCAGGATTAATTGTTGTAGGAGACCTAACCATGAGCAGACTGGACACATTCAAACCCACATCTGAGTTACCTCCTCCTGATCCTCTTTACCCTGAAGATGACGGTAACCCCTTGGCTGAAAATACCCTCCAACTTCGCATCATTTTCACCATTGTTGGTGGACTAAAGGCTTTGTATCGTAACGATCGCAATGTGTTTATTGCGGGGGATTTATTGTGGTATCCTGTGAAGGGAAATCCTAAGATTCGTCAAGCACCTGATGTGATGGTCGTGTTTGGTCGTCCTCAAGGAGAAAGACGGTCATATCTGCAATGGCGAGAGGAAAATATTCCCCCACAAGTGACTTTTGAAATTGCTTCCCAAAGTAACACCCGTGCGGAGTTAGAAGTGGATAAACGAGACTTTTATCAACAGTATGGGGCTGAAGAGTATTATGTATTCTACCCCTTGCAAAAACGGCTAAAAGGATGGTTACGAGAGGGAAATCAACTGGTAGAAATTCCTCAGATGCAGGGATGGGAAAGTCCAAGGTTGCAACTGCGCTTTCATCAAGAAGAAAATGAGGTATATTTATATCGTCGCGATGGAGAGCGTTTACGGGACTATCCAGAAGTAATGGCGCAACTGGAAGAATTGCGACAAGAACTGGAAGAAGAACGCCAACAATCTCAGATTTATCGTCAACAATTACAACAAGAACAGGAACAATCTCAAGCCTATCGTCAACAGCGCAATACTGCTATTCTTAAGTTATTAGAATTGGGATTGAGTGTCGAAGAAGTGGCTCAAACTTTCTCCCTTCCTGTTGCGGTGGTGATGGAGATTAATGAAAGTCGAAATTAGATTTGTTCGTCTTCGCTAATATCATTTACAATATCTTATCGGGGGATTAGTCCTGATGAGGTGTTAGAAGAAATAGCCAGACTCAACGCGGGTTTCTCCCATTTCCTCATCATATTTTAACAGATATTCGTGAGCGATCGCGCTTTGTTCTTTTAATTGTTCATATTCAACTTTTCCGATTTCGGTATCGGTGGATAATAAGATTACTTGATGGGATGCGCTAGGGAAATAACGTTCCACTAAGTTATGACGATGGGAGGAGTCTAAACGTCCTAAAGGAGTGTCGATGGCGATGGGAAGTTGACGGTGAGAAACTCTCGCTAATCCCCATAAAAAGGCAATGGCGAGGAGTTGTTTTTCCCCGGCGGAGAGGCGATGTTTAGGAGTGGGTTTGCCTTGCGGATCGAACAGAGAAAGACGAAAGGTTTGGCTATCAATACTAACCCGATGAACTAAGTCTGATTTGTGTAATAAATAACGGAAGCATTCTGTTACTTCGACTTCTAGTTTATTGAGTTTCTTCAGCGTGAGTTTTTCCTTAAACTGTTCTAGAGTTTTCTGAACTTTTGCAGCAGATTGAATAATATGTTCGTTGTTCTGTTGGTCGATCGCTTCTTGGCTATACTTTTCTAATTCTTTTTTGGTGGCTTTAATTTTTTCATCTAGTTCTCGAATAATGCGTTCTCCACTATCATAAGCCTTTTGTGCTTTCCTTTGTTTTTCTTGAGCTTCTGTCACTGCATCTCGCAGTTTTTGATAGGTTTCTGGCGAGGCTGCATTGGCTATTTCGCGATCGCTGTTATCAATCTCTATTTTAATCTCTTGTAGCTTTTCTTGCTTAATTTCAAGGTCTCTTAGCTGACTGGGAAGGCGATAGTCTAAGATACTATTTAAGAGATTAATTGTGTCTTGGTCTGGGCGAAGATAGGGAGGAATCTCTGGGTTTAATTTCTCTTGAAGAGCTTGGTCTTGCTGTTGTAAAAAGCCTGAAATTTTATCTACTTCTGTTGCAGAAATCGCCAGTTGATTGAGATAATCAAGGAGGGCGCGATCGCGCAGTTTTATGGCTTCTTGAATGACTAAGGCTTGTTGATAGTCTAACTCTCTTTCTCCTTGGTCTTTTGCTGCTGCTAATAAGGGGATAATTAGCCCTAATGGTAACACATCGGCAGCCAGAGATCGGAGGGATTCTTTCTCCGTTTCTGCATTAGCTTTTAGTTCATGAATTTTTCGTTCCAGTTGCGATTGTTTAGAAGCAATTTTCCCTCCTTCGGAGAGGAAGTTTTCAGAAGCAAGGCGATAGGTTTCTTGGGCATATTCTAGGTTATCTTGGAGTTGATTTAGTTTGTCTTTTGCTGTTTTATATTCTGCTTTCTGCTCATTGACTTTGGTTTCAATTTGTTCTAAGGTTTCGAGAGTGGTTGTATTGGCTAACTGTTTCCGTTTACGGTTCACTAAAACTTCTAAATCTTCCCCTAACTTTTCCGCTAATTCTAACCCTAATAAGGCTTGAATTGCCTCTTTAACAGGGGGAGGAGGAACATCTAATTCTGCTAACTCTTTAACTTGTTCACCGTCGAAGAGAAAGAGATTAGAGATTCCTAAAGGAAGTAAGTTTTCGATATATTCATCCCATGTATTTGTCAGGGCGCGATCGGGCCAATCATCGACTAAAATGCTAAGAGTATCCTTATTATCGCCTTTTTGCCAACGGCGAGTAATTCTAAAGACCACCAACTGACTGTCTAATATTTCTTCAAAGGCTAATTCAAGGCGAGTTTTTCCCTCACTACGATGATTTACTGCTTGGGAGAGAAAATCAGCATAACTTAAGTTTCCCCTTGTGGAACATTGCGCCCGTTGTCCATAAAATGCTAGACGAATCGCATCCATAAACGTGGTTTTTCCCCCACCATTCATCCCGCCAAATAGAATAATTGGACGAACTTCATCATCTGCGGTTGGGGTTAAATTAACGGTTTGGCGATCGCGATAGGGTCCGAAATTTTCTAAGACAAGTTCACGTAAAATCACAAGGAAAGTTTTAGAAAAACGATAGCATATCTATCTTAACGGATACTACCGCACTATAAGCTACCCGCGCATCTAAATGGGTTTGTGGAGAGAAGGGAATAGGGAACAGATTAAGAGCGAGCTTTTCCCTGATCGTTTTCGCGTATCGAATCAGTTATTGATCTGTAAACATTCAAGCGCGAAGGGGTTAGGGAGCCAAGACCTCTCATCGCAGTGTATTCAGCATTTTCAGATCGCCTCTGCTTTTTCAAAGGCGTTACACTACAAATGAGACGTTAAGATTTATAAATTCAAATCATGGTTGAGAAAATCAAGAAATCCGAACAAGAATGGAAACAACAGCTAACCCCTGAGCAATTTCGGGTAACCCGCCAAAAAGGCACTGAACGGGCTTTTACAGGAGAATACCACGATCAAAAAGCCCCAGGAATTTATAAATGTATCTGTTGTGGTCAACCCTTGTTTAATTCTGAAACCAAGTACAACTCTGGGACAGGCTGGCCTAGTTTTTATGCACCTGTGGCAGAGGACAAAGTGAGCTATGAAAGCGATCGCAGCTTATTTATGACTCGTACTGAAGTATTATGCTCTGCTTGTGATGCTCATTTAGGTCATGTGTTTGATGATGGCCCAGCACCCACTGGAAAACGCTACTGCATGAACTCGGCAGCTTTGGATTTTGAACCCAAAGCATAATCATTCAGCGAGGTTAGGAAGCCCAACCCCCCTTGAAGAAGGGGGGTGAGTGTACTAAAGGGAAGCCATGACTTCATCTGCTGCAGCTAAGGTTTTGTCAATATCTTCCTCGGTGTGTGCTAAGGAGGTGAAACCCGCTTCAAATTGGGAAGGGGCTAAATAAATGCCCTGCTCAAGCATTCCGCGATGATAACGAGCAAATTTGCCTAAATCAGAGGTTTTGGCATCTTCAAAGTTATGGACAGGGCGATCAGTGAAAAAGAGCCCAAACATGGCACTAATCTGCCCTACAGATACTTCTTGACCACGTTTTTTGGCAATGTCTTTTAAGCCATCGGTGAGCTTTTTGGTAACGCGATCGAGTTGTTCGTAAACCCCTGGACGTTGTAATAATTCTAAGGTTTTAATCCCTGCGGTCATCGCCAGAGGATTTCCTGATAATGTTCCCGCTTGATACATTGGGCCTGCTGGGGCGACGACTTCCATGATTTCCTTGCGTCCACCGTAAGCGCCCACTGGTAAACCCCCGCCAATAATTTTACCAAGAGTTGTCAGGTCGGGGGTGACACCAAATTTTTCTTGAGCGCCCCCATAACTGATGCGAAAGCCAGTCATCACTTCATCAAAAACAAGTAAAGCGCCGTTATCAGCAGTCACCTCCCGTAAGCCTTCTAAAAAGCCAGCATCAGGAGCAACGAAACCAGAATTTCCCACTACAGGCTCTAAAATCACCCCTGAAATTTCCCCTGGATGATCCGCGAAGAGTTTTTTCACCGCTTCTAGGTCATTGTAAGGCGCTGCGAGAGTGTTGCTGGTGGCTGCTTTCGGAACGCCGGGAGAGTCAGGCAACCCTAATGTAGCAACACCAGACCCTGCTTGAACCAGAAACATATCCCCGCTTCCGTGATAACAGCCTTGGAATTTAATCACTTTATCCCGTCCTGTGTAAGCTCGCATCAGGCGTAAGGTTGCCATGCAAGCCTCAGTGCCAGAGTTAACAAAGCGCACCATTTCAATACTGGGAACAGCATTGATTACCATTTCAGCAAGGATATTTTCTTGGACACAGGGCGCACCAAAACTTGTTCCTTTTTCAAGGGTTTCATGAAGGGCTTTGATCACTTCAGGATGGGCGTGACCGCAAATGGCTGGCCCCCAAGTGCCAACGTAATCAATATATTCGTTGCCATCTACATCCCAGACATGAGAGCCTTCTACTTTATCAAATACAATCGGCTGACCGCCGACGGAACTAAAAGCCCGAACTGGAGAACTTACCCCACCGGGCATGAGGGTTTTAGCAGTGCTAAAGATTTCTTCTGATTGAGTTGTGTTAAATGCAGTTGCTGAAGTCATAAGTTTGGTCTGATTTTCCAATGTTTAATCAGGATACAAATTCCCTAACCCTTAATCATTGCAGAGATTTAGGGAAGAAGTACATTATTTCTAGGTTACTACTGATACTTCAAGAGTGAACATTACTTAATGTTGATTGCAAAGTAAAGTAATTTGACGCTCTCCCGCCCGCCCTCCCAAAGTCGCTACAATAGGAGATTCCTCCTTCTAACTACTAAGAACTAGGTTCTCAGCAGACGGAGTAGAGGCGGTTCTCTCCCCAAGCGTTCCCCCTCTTACATCTCCGCACCCTGAAAGCCCCGTTACACCCTTAACCTAACGGTATAACGGCTTTCACGATTACTCCTGATGCGCCCCTGGGGGATGATATGATAGAGAGTGGGGTTTTTCGAGACGGTTGCTTTCCATCAGGGTTTGATTTCCCATGACACGGTGAGGATCACCATCGGCGATAATTTGACCTTGATTCAGTAAGATCACGCGATCGCACACTTCTAAAATTAATTCTAAATCATGGGAAGAAACAATAATCGTCTGTTCGGAGGTTTCTAAAAAGTCAATTAACCTGCGACGAGCCGCTAAATCTAAGTTAGCACTGGGCTCATCATATAAGATTAATTGCGGGTGCATAGATAAGACGGTCGCGATCGCCACCATACATTTTTGACCCCCTGATAAGTGATGCGGAACTCTGTTAGCAAGCGAATGAGTGCCCGTAATGGTGAGTGCTTCTGTCACTCGTTCTTTAATCTCAGCAGGAGATAATTGCAAATTTTCGGGGCCAAACGCCACATCTTCCCACACCGTTGGACAAAATAACTGATCATCGGGGTTTTGAAACACTAAGCCAATATTCGGATTAAATGTCCCTGCTTTTACGGCTTTCCCAAAGACAAACATTTCCCCAGAAGTGGGCCTTAAAATGCCACAGGTGGAGAGGAAAAGCGTTGTTTTCCCTGCGCCATTGGGTCCAATTAACCCGACACGCTCTCCTGGCTGAATCTTTAACTTAACTTGCTCTAAAACAGGGGGTTGCTTCGGATAGGCAAAGGTGAGATCATCAATGGCCAGAGCGCTTTCTTCTGAGGTTTTGATGCGGGTAAATTCAGTCAGTTGTTTCATTGAATTAAAAGAAAAGTTCTGCAATCATTAAGCTAAGGGCGATCGCGCAAGTGAACCAAAACCAAAACTGCATAGGGACACTTGCTTCTTGTAATGCTATCCTAAACCCTGTCTCTTGCTGACGTAACCCATAGTTATAACCCCGTAGAATCATGGCATGATACACCTGTTGGGATTGTTCATAACTCCGCACTAATAAACTCCCCATCAGAGAAGCAAGACGTTTGGCATTGCGAAAACTAAACTGACTCGCTTCAAACCCCCGCAGTTTCATTGCTCGTTGCATAGTGGTTAAGGTATCTCCGAATGATTCTAGATAGCGATAAGACAATAAGGTCATATCCACCATGACTCGCGGTAGCCCCAGCGATCGCATTGCTTTGATACTACTCAAAAATGGTGCTGTGCCAAATAAAATTAAGCTAATCGTAAGAATACAAACAAAACGAGTCACAATCAGCAGCACAGCCAGCAACCCTTCCTGTCGCAGTGTTAAGATTCCCCATTGCCAAATAATTGTTTCTCCTGAAATCAACGGTAACACCAACACGACCGCAGCAATAAACAAGCCAGGATACTGCAACCTTGATAAGAGAAAGTGTAAGGGCAAACGAGACAACATCAATAAAATAATTGTGATCAACACCATGACAGGCAATAATTTGAGACTTTGAATAAAAGCAAAGGCAAAAATTAACCCTCCCAGCGCGATCGTTTTTAAGGCTTGATTCCAGTGATGGAGAGGAGAATCCAAATGAGCATACTGGTCTAAAGCAAGTTTCATGAGTCTGAGCAAACACTTCTTCAACAATTCTACACACAGGAAACTGCTAAAGCCCTCTCTTCCTGCAATCCTAGGAAAAAGACAAGGAATCTAAAGGAAACCATTAGATATTTCTATCGTGTATTTTAGTCATAGACCTTTTCAAAAGTTAATATCTCTTCATATAATGAAATAGTTCTCATAAGTATTTATCCTCATTATCCTATGATTCAGTTTGAAATTCCTTGGCTGAGCCTGATTATCATCTTCCCGTTACTTGCGGCAAGTGTCATTCCCTTCCTTCCCCAAGAAAAGGGGAAAACATTAGTTTGGTACACCTTCAGCGTCAGCTTGCTTAACCTCTTCTTTACGGTTTACGCTTTTGCCAAACACTTTGACCTCAACAACAGTCAATTCCAACTGACAGAAAGTTATGCTTGGTTGCCTGCGATCGGTCTAAACTGGTCTTTAGCCGTTGATGGCTTATCTATGCCTCTCATCGTCCTTTCTGGCTTAATCACAACCCTTTCTGTGGTTGCAGCCTGGAATGTTACTTATAAATCACGATTATTTTACGCTTTAGTGCTTGTCCTTTACAGCGCTCAAATTGGGGTCTTTGCTGCCCAAGACTTATTGTTATTTTTCTTAATGTGGGAACTAGAATTAGTCCCTGTTTATCTCTTAATCTCTATTTGGGGTGGCAAAAACCGCAACTATGCAGCCACTAAATTTATCCTCTACACAGCAGCTGGATCAATTTTTATCCTTCTTGGCGGGTTGGGTGTCGCCTTCTATGGCACTAACATCACCTTTGACATGATGGAATTGGGAATGAAAAATGTTCCCTTTGCCGTGGAATTATTTGCCTATGTTGGCTTCTTAATTGCCTTTGGGGTTAAACTTCCCATCTTCCCCTTCCATACTTGGCTTCCCGACGCACACAGCGAAGCATCGGCCCCCATTTCCATGATTTTGGCAGGTGTCCTGCTGAAAATGGGCGGTTATGGATTGATTCGCATGAATGTGGAAATGCTGCCCAACGCTCATGTCTATTTTGCGCCTGTCTTAGCGGTTTTAGGGGTAGTCAACATCGTTTATGGTGCATTAACTGCGTTTAGCCAAACCAACCTCAAACGTCGTCTCGCTTACTCTTCTATCTCCCACATGGGCTTTGTCTTACTCGGCATTGCTTCTTACACTGAATTAGGCTTAAATGGTGCGGTCCTACAAATGGTCTCTCACGGCTTAATTGCAGCAGCACTTTTCTTCCTCTCTGGTGCAACTTACGAACGCACTCACACCCTGATTATGGATAAAATGGGCGGAATGGCACAAGAAATGCCTAAAATCTTCGCACTGTTTACAATGGCAGCAATGGCTTCTCTGGCTCTTCCTGGCATGAGTGGCTTTGTTAGTGAGTTAACAGTCTTTCTCGGTATCGCCACCAGCGATGCTTATAGCAGTATCTTCAAAACAGTGATGGTCTTCCTCGCAGCAGTTGGTTTGATTCTCACTCCCATCTATCTGCTGTCAATGTTACGTCAAGTCTTCTACGGTGCGAATCATACTGGCATTGTAGTTGAGAAATATCTCGGCGATGCGAAACCCCGCGAAATCTTCATTACTGCTTGTTTACTGCTTCCCATTATTGGCATTGGGTTATATCCTAAATTGGCCACTCGCACTTATGATGTTAAAACAGTAGAAGTGGCCTTAAAAGCTCGTGAAGCGGTAACTCCTGTGATTGCAGAGCGTGGGAATACGTTTCGCGCTAGCTTGAATCCCTTCTATGCTCCTGGATTTGTTGCCCCTACCCTTCCTCCAGAAAGCACACAAGCGATGTTGAAACAATAAACTTGATCGCGATCGCATTTTTCAATCTCGTTTCTTAAGGGCGAACCTGGGTTCGCCCTTGATTGCTGTAAAGTAGATTAAGGAATATGGCGAGCTTAGGGAGACTCAAATGCACCTATTAATCCCTGCTGCGGGACGAGGACAACGGATGGGCAGCGATCGCAATAAGCTATTATTACCCTTATTGGGGAAACCCTTGCTAACTTGGACTTTATTAGCTGCATCCGCTTCCAGAGAGATTCGTTGGATTGGGATTATCGGTCAGCCGATGGATTTTCCAGACTTTAGAGTCATTTTAGACGAGTTAAACTTAGACATCCCTATAACTTTTATTGAGGGGGGAAAAACCCGTCAAGAGTCTGTTTTTAAGGGGCTGGAAGCCTTACCCGAAGTAGCAGAGCAAGTGTTGATTCACGATGGAGCGCGGTGTTTAGTCACACGGGAATTACTCGATCGCTGTAGTGAAGCGCTGATGGGTTGTCAAGGATTAATTGCGGCTGTCCCTGTCAAAGATACGATTAAAATTGTGGATAACCAAGGCTTTGTGAAAGATACCCCCAACCGTAAGCAAATGTGGGCTGCTCAAACGCCACAAGGGTTTCAAGTGGAATTACTTAAATCCTGTCATCGACAGGGAAAAGTTTTAGGCTGGGAAGTGACTGATGATGCTGCTTTGTTTGAACGCTGTCAGATTCCTGTCAAAATTGTGGAAGGGGAAGAGACTAACATCAAGTTAACCACAAAAGTTGATCTCTCGATCGCTGAATTCATTCTCCGTCAACGGCAATAGTAATCCCATAAGATTTGTCAATGTTTTTGCTTCCCAACCCCCCAAGTCTGGGGTTTTATAGTTATTCCAATTATTTTCCGTAGTGCGACCGTCTCGGTCGCTACTGGGGAGCAAGATGCTCCCACTCTCAGCTTGATGGTTTTTATTTGGAATGACTATAATGTAACTTTACTTTTCCAAAATGGTATTAGTTACTACTTGTTGTTCATTTTTAACGGCTTGGAATCGGTTTCTCTGATTAATCAGATAAATACTAAACAGAGTAATCCCAACGCCAACCCATTGTAATTGACTCAACTCTTCTGATAATAATAAATTGCCAAACAAGAGGGCAAAGACAGGAGTTAAAAAAGTGAGGGAAGCAAAGCTGGTTAAATTGCGAATAGAAGCTAAATAAAAGAAAAGTCCATAGGCGATTGCACTGCCAAAAATTGCTGCATAACTAATCGCCAGCCAACCTTCAAAACTAATATTTTCCCATTGTTGGGTTTCTTGCATTCCAGATAGTAAAAATAAAGGAATTCCGCCTAAAATCATGTGCCAACCAGTTGCAACCACAGCATCCACATGGCGACAAACATAGCGAATTAAAATCGTTCCGATTGCCATTGATAAAGACGCTAATAACATCAACCATTCGCCATTATCAAATAAGCGGGAAGCATCTAAATTTAAACTCGCAAAATTGCCTTGTAATCCGTTGATAATCCAAGCATCGGGTAAACCAATAAAACTCACACCAATGATCCCAAAAATTAAGCCTAACCAGCCAACTTTGCCAATGCGATCGCCAAACAAGATACTACATAAAATAGCGACAGTCAAGGGCTGAGTATCAATCATTACTGACCCTAACCCCGCATCAGTTCGGACTAATCCTTCTGCCAAAAAGCCTTGAAATAATGTGCCATCAATGAGGGAAAACAAAGCGATCAAGCCCCATGCTAACCAACTTTTGGGTTGGGGACGCTTCCAAATTAAACTAGCGATTAAGACTAAAATTCCAGCAGGGAAAATCCGCATTCCTCCTAAAAATAAGGGAGTGGTATCAGGGATTACGCCTTTCATTGCCACCATTGCGGTTCCCCAGAGGAAAAAGGGTGCGGTCAAAGCAAGGGGGGAAAACAAGGTTTGGGGTTCTTTCAGCTTTACTTCCATGTTCACTTCATCTTAATTAACAACACTGTTCGATATTGTATAGTTTTATGAAGAAACCTTGCCTAATCCTTGGGGATCACCGATCAGTCTGGAAAGTCACCCTTGCGCTAAAATAAGAGACTTAAATAGCTGTTAAAAAATCTATGGTTTGGTTGATTGGGAAACGACGCGGGAAAAATATTGCTCGTCTTGAAATCACCGGCGCGATCGCGTCAAAAACGCGCCAGACAGTGCTTAAAGCACTCAAAACGATCGAGGAACAAAAATGGAAAGCGTTGCTTCTGCGTATTGACTCCCCAGGGGGAACGGTTGGCGACTCCCAAGAAATTCATAGCGCCCTCAGACAACTGCAAAAAAAAGTGAAAATTGTCGCCAGTTTTGGCAATATTTCCGCGTCTGGCGGGGTTTATATTGGGATGGGCGCCGAAAAAATTGTCGCTAATCCAGGGACGATTACAGGAAGCATTGGCGTGATTCTGCGTGGGAACAATTTAGAACGACTCCTCGACAAAGTAGGAGTGTCTTTTAAGGTCATTAAATCAGGGCCCTATAAAGATATTCTCGCCTTCGATCGCGAACTCACAGATGAGGAAAAACAAATCTTGCAAAGCCTTATTGATACCAGTTATCATCAGTTTGTGCAAACTGTAGCCGAAGCTCGTCATCTCAGCGTTGAAACCGTCCAGAGTTTTGCCGATGGACGCATTTTTACAGGAGAACAAGCCCAAGCACTGGGAGTGGTCGATCGCTTAGGAACAGAAGACGATGCAAGGCGCTGGCTGGCTGAACTAGCTGATCTCAATCCCGACAAAGCGCAATGCGTTACCTTTGGCGAGAAGAAATCCCCGATCGCGCGCCTATTACCAGGGAGCAACCAGATTGATACAAATCTTACGGGGAAAACAGTAAGAGATTGGCTAGAATTTGAACTAGCAACCAACGGACAACCATTATGGCTATATCGCCCATAAAATAGAGTTTAAAGCCTAAAATCATTTTTTTATAGGGAGGAAAGATCGTGGTGGAGTGGAAAGTTAGAGCCATTCGGGGAGCAACAACCGCTTCAGCCAATACAACTGAAGCAATCGCCGAAGCGGTCACCGAATTGTTGGATGAATTAGAATCACGAAATCATCTTGAACCAAGTGAGATTATTAGTGCTGTCTTTACCACAACCCGCGACTTAGATGCCACCTTTCCCGCCACCATTGCTCGATCGCGCCCAAACTGGGATAATGTAGCTCTGCTGGATGTTCAGCAAATGCACGTGGAAGGGAGCTTAGCTCGTTGTATTCGGTTTTTAATTCATGTGAATACAGCTAATCCCAACTGGGAGATTGTTCATCCCTACCTGCGAAATGCCAAAAACTTACGTCCAGATTGGAACTTGGCTCAAATGGGTTCACAATACTGAGGTAGAATAACTGAAGATTCAATGACTCCCCCTAAGCCTCTTGAGAGGCTATAGAGGGAGATTGACAGTCCA
>CAYXDG010000090.1:0-12645 GCA_964463655.1 uncultured Dactylococcopsis sp. | reverse complement strand
TCTTGGTGCAACTTAGGTTTTCTCCTCCCAACGCAGCAAGCTAGACAAGCCAGCCATCGTGGCTGGCTTCTTATTTGCTTTAGTCGCTGGTGTCAACCTTCCTTCATGAAAATTATTTTTTTGTAATGAAAATACATACGACTTGTTCGTAAACTAGAAGGGAACGAAGGGTGATCGCTCACGGAATGATTAGGGATACAGAAAGCAAAATGCTTTCAAAGACAAAACACCCTCGTAGATTTTTACTTTCAGTATCATACCTGAAACCGCGCAATCTCGTCAAGAAATTCCTTCTCAAAAAAGTGCTTAAGAATTGTTAAGTTGAGTTTATGATAGGAAAATATAATCATTTAAGATTAATTCATAGAAAAATATCAATTTACTAACCAGTTAAGTCACAAAATAAAAGAGATCAATTATCGATCGCGCTGATTTTCCACAGTCCTACCAATTCCCTGTAAAATTCCCCGTCCAATTAAGCCAATTCCTCGTCCAATCACTTGGGTTAAAACATAGACAACTCCTTGTCCAAGAACTCCAAAAATCCCGCGAAATCTTGGGGCGATCGCGTCTCTTAATTCTAAGGCAATTGTCACCCCATAACGCAGTCCTTCTAATTGTTCTAAGTCTTCATTTCGCGGGGCATAAATTGAGAGCAATTGAATGCGGTTTCCTCGTAAAACCAACAATTCATAACGACTTTCAAAGATTGCTTTAGGTTCTTGGATATAATAAATTTGACGATATTGCCAAGATAACTCATTACGAAAACGAGCAACTTCTCGATATGAGCGATAGCTGGATTGATACAAAAATGTTTTGACTGTTTCTTGTTCGCCCAACTGATTTAAAATTACTTGCATCACCGCATTAGCCACGACTAAAATCAAATTATGAAATAAGATTTCAGCACGGGATTGAGCTTCTGGGGATTCTGGACGATAAGAAACCTGATCAATATTTAGGGGATTTTCGTAGAGTAAATAAGCAAACAAAGGAATAACATGGGGAATTTGATTTAATTTCATCCTTTCAATCACAGGGGTTTCTCCCCTGACAAAATCAGAAATTGATCCGAATTTAGTTGAAGATTGAGGAAAAGCAACATATTTATTAATCCATCGGGTGAGACAAGTTTGCCATAATTCTCTCACCAGCAGCGATCGCCGTTCTGTTAAATCTTCTAGAGACAATTGAATAAACTGTAATTGATTTAAAGTTTCTTTAAATTCTTGAACTACTAAATATAAAAGTTCTCGCTTTTTTTCAGGATTCAGAATCTCGATTTCGAGGGTATAACCACTGTTATTGACTAAACCGAATTGAATCTTTCCTAACGTACTTTGTAAGAGGGTTTCACTGAGAGGAGTTGGGAAAGAAGTTAAAGTTTGTGGAGTCGAGATGGGGGAAGGATTGTTGGTTTTCCTTTCTTCGGCTACTGGATTATCTTCTCTGACTACAACCACTTCTACAGGCAATAATTGCTTGACAATCCATTGAGCCGTGCGTAATTCTCGGCGTAAACCACTCCAAAACAGCCAATCAAAACTTGAAAGTTCGTCTTTTTGTAGCATTGCTTCCACTTGCGCCAAATTACGTTCAATTACTGCGAGTCCTGTTTCTCGTTGACGAACTAGCCAACGAGGGGGACGAGTTGGTTGTGGGTTCCAAGAAGGAGGGAGTTTGATTAGGGAGGAAGACTTAAGGCTGCTTCCTTGTTGCCAATAAAGTTCTCCTCGGGCAACTTGACGCAGGGCATTGACTAATTCTTCGAGAGGAGTGCGCTTGCGTGCGTAGCCTTCAATTCCCAAATTTAGCAGCGATCGCAGCACATTAGTTTCTGTTATTCTTGTTAAGAGAAACAGAGGTAAATTAGGATTTGTCTGTTTGAGTTCCCGACAAAATGCTATCCCTTGGCTCACATCTTCTTCTGTTGTCAGAACAATGTCAAGGACAACCAAATCGGGAAGAGAGATTAAAGCAGCGAGTTGATTTCTCGCTTGTTCGGGGGTTTTAGTTTGGGTGATAACATTGATGTCATCATAGGCATTGAGGACTTTGGCGAGTCCTTCTAAGAAGACAATATCAGCATCGAGAAGAAAGATTTCGATAGCGCGATCGCTCACAGTAATCAAGAAAATCCTAGCGAAGTCGCAGTAATTCTAACACAGCTAGACAGTTATTTGTTGTGGGTTACTTGTCATCACCAACTAATCTCAATTCTACTCTGGTATATCTTTGTGCGATCGCGCCGCTTAAAATAGTCTTAGAGTAGGCAATTAAGACAAACCAATGGCATTTTATTTAGGTCTTGATTTTGGCACATCTGGCGCAAGAGCCGTGATCATCGATGAACACAAAACCCTTCAAAGTCAACAGGAATATCCCTTTGCTCCACAAGCAGATCAGGTCAAACAATGGCGTGAAGCGCTGTTTTTTCTGTTGGATAACCTGCCAAAACAACTGAAGCAAAAGGTCATTCGGATCGCCATCAATGGCACATCAGCAACAGTGTTACTCTGCGATCGCGCAGGGATTCCCCTCACTTCTCCTCTGCTATATCGCGATCGCGTTCCCGATGTGACTCTCCACATACTCCAACAAATCGCGCCATCAAATCATGTCGTCCAAAGCGCCTCTTCTAGCCTTGCCAAACTGTTATACTGGCAGCAGGAAGACATCTTTTCTCAAGCTCATTACTTCTTACATCAAGCGGACTGGTTAGCTTCTCTCCTACATGGCAAACTCGGCATCAGCGACTATCATAACGTCCTAAAATTGGGATATGATGTGGAAAATCTCTGTTATCCCCAATGGCTGCAAAATTTGCCCAGCTACCCGATTTTACCCCAAATTCTCCCTCCAGGCACCTCTGTCGGAACAATGACCCCTGATCTTGCCCAAAACCTTCATTTTCCCCCTGATTGCAAAATTGCAACAGGCACCACTGACAGCATTGCAGCATTTATCGCCAGTGGTGCAACTCAACCAGGAGAAGCAGTGACCTCCCTTGGTTCAACCTTAGTCTTAAAATTACTCAGTGAAACTCCTATTCAAGATACCCAGTCTGGAGTTTATAGTCATCGCTTTGGCAACTTATGGCTAACTGGGGGCGCTTCCAATACAGGAGGAGCCGTGCTAAGATACTTCTTCAGCGATGAACAACTCCAAGCGCTTTCTCAACAGATTAATCCCCATCAACCCACCTCCTTGGATTATTATCCCCTCCTAAAGGCTGGAGAGCGCTTTCCCATCAACGACCCCAACTTATCTCCTCAACTGTCTCCTCGTCCAGAAAATGAGGTTATCTTCCTGCAAGGATTATTAGAGAGTATCGCCAGAATTGAAGCGCAAGGGTATCAAAAGTTACAGAAATTAGGCGCAACGCCTCTCAAGCAAGTTTACACCGCAGGGGGTGGAGCGAAGAATACAATCTGGCAAACCATTCGGGAACAATTCCTACAAGTTCCTGTGCGACGCTCTCAAAATACAGAAGCTGCTTACGGAACAGCACTGTTAGCCATGAACATTGATCGAGTTTCTACTTAAAACACATTTAGCCTGCGATCGAGACCTGATCAAATTGCTGTTTCACCCGTTCAAGTTCTAACTCTTGTAAATAGTCGATCGCCCAGTTCGCTTGACGTTGTATCATATGGAGGGGATAAGTATTTGCTACCCCGACTACGTCGATTTGAGCGCGTTTTGCAGCTTGAATCCCACTGGGAGTATCTTCAATGGCAAGGCATTCTTGAGGAGCTAATTTTAAATCAGAGTAACATTGATTCAAGTTTTCTACAGCTTTAAGATACCCTTCAGGATCAGGTTTACTCTCTTTGATCTCATCTTCTGTCACCAGTGTTGCAAAGGCTTCCCTGATTTTCAGGCGAGCTAAAACATATTCTACATTTTCTCGTCTTGCTCCTGTCACTAAACCAATCACTAATCCTGCTCCCCATAAATCACGGATAAACTGTTCTACTCCGCGATAAATGGGTAAGGTCTCTGTTGCTCCTAAGATTTCTTGGTATTTGCGCGCTTTTGGCTTGAGGAGTTTTTCTAGGTAATCATCATTGGCGACTCGTCCCCGTTGATTCAAGATAGCAGATAAACAAGCGCGATCGCTGCGTCCCAAACAAAAATTATTATATTCTTTTGCATCAGGACGCAGATTTTCCCCTAATAAAATCTCTTCAATCAAATTTTTGTGAATGGCTTCATCATTGATAATCACGCCATTAAAATCAAATAAAACAGCTTTCAACGTCATATTTTAAGCAGTTGCGATTCCTGGAATATCTTCAAAGTTTTCTTCTACGATGACAGAAGTAGGATTAGGAGCAGGTTGCGGTTTGAAGCCAATGTTAACCTGATGTAACCCCCAGATAGTGTGGGTTTCTCTGGCGACAAATCCTGTATTGTCTAACCAAGCAGAAACATCCCCTTGAGCATATTCTTGAATGTAGGGTTCTTCAAAAATATTTGTCAACCATTGTGTGGAGCGTAAGGTTTCTTGATTTCCATCGAGGAGTAAAAACTGTCCTCCCCCTTTGAGTAAACGAAAAGATTCCCTCAAAATGGCTTGACTAACCTCAACAGGAGTTTCATGGAAGAGGAGAGACGCGGTAACTAAATCAAAGGTTTCTCTAGGGAGTCTGGTGTCTTCCGCTTTCCCATGACACCATTGAATCGAAAGCCCTTGTGCTTGCGCCTTCTGTTGAGCCACAATTAACATATAAGGGGAAAGGTCTAAGCCAATAATTTCAGCATCAGGAAAGGTTTGCTGCAAAAGAAGCGTGGTTGATCCTGTTCCACAACCTAAATCAATCATCCGTTTCGGTTGTCCTTGAATTAGTTTAATCGCATCTTCGCGCACCCAAGTTTCATGGGGAGGAACAAAATAGCGAGTAATCGGATCGTAAGTGACTGCTGCATCGATGGTCAAATAACCGCCAGCAATGCCATGAAAATTTTGCGATTGGTAGTAATTCGGATATTCTAGGTTAGGGTTAGCAACTCGATCGCGCTCTTGTTCCCAATTAATACTTTCTCTCAATTGTTTCATTTCTTCAGGATCGAGGAAATTACTGACAATTGGCTTTAAAACTTGTTCCCATAGGGTATCAGTGCGTACACTCATCGCTTTCTCAGTTGACTTCAAGGACTCTTTTTAACAAATTGTAACGCTTTTTATGCAACCAACGTCAGAATCAAAAACAGCCATTCTCTGTGGCTATTATGGTCGGGATAATGTGGGAGATGATGCACTCTTGATGAGTTTAATTCAAATGCTTCCTCAAGGAATTAATCCCTTAGTCTTATCTGCGAATCCCAAACAAACTCAAGAAACGTTCCAGGTGAAAGCCTTTCCCAATCGCTCTGCTTTCTCCATTTTAGAAGCACTACAACAAGGAGACTATTTTATCTGGGGAGGGGGAAGTTTAATGCAAGATGTTACCAGTTTTCGGAGTCCTCTTTATTACGGGGGGTTAATGGCTTTAGCGCAACAGCGAGGGTTGACAACGATCGCATGGGCGCAGGGTTTCGGACCTTTGCGATCGCCGTTCGCTCGTTGGCTCACGCGAAAAGCTCTATTAGGATGTGATAAAATCAGTGTGCGCGATCAGGCTTCAGCGAAGTTATTAAGCAGTTGGGGGGTTTCTCCCCTCATCGCACCTGATCCTGTTTGGGCGTTAGAAAGTGAATCATTTCCGAAACTTTGGGAGTTACCAGCGCCAAGAGTTGCGGTTACTTTGCGTCAACATCCGCAGTTAACTAAGGAAAAAATTCAAACCCTAATCACCGCTTTAATTTCTTTTCAAAAAGCCACAGATACTTGTCTTTTAATTGTTCCTTTTCAACCCCAAGATTACTCCCTCGCCGAAGAAATAGCCAGTGAACTTCCCAACCCGAAAGCAATGATTAGGGGTGAAACCCCAAGACGTTTCAAGAGACTGTTTCGAGGGGTAGAAATGGCGATCGGGATGCGATATCATAGCTTAATTATGGCAGCATCAGAAGAATGCCGTTGTTTTGCGATTAGTTACGATCCGAAAATTAGTCAACTCATGACTGAGTTTGAAATCCCAGGTTGGGACGTTCAAAACATTCCTGATGATCCAAAGGTAGTTACAAAAACTTGGTTAGAACATTATGCAAATGGAGAAGGATTAAACTCTGTACAAATTCAATCTCAGCGCGATCGCGCTTTGATGCACCAAGATTTGTTAACCTTAATTTAGCCAACTAATCTGTCAAACCATGTTGCAAAGCAAATCTAACTAACTCAGTGCGACTGTTTGTTCCTGTTTTACTAAATAAACGGCTAACATATTTTTCCACATTACGAACACTGGTTTCAAGACGACGGGCAATCTCTTTATTCATCAAACCCTCAGCGACTAAATTAAGAATACTTTGTTCCCTCGGCGTTAAATCAATTTTAATCGGACTAGGCGTTGTTTTGAGATTTCCTTGTTGTCCGAGGAGACTTTTAATTTCTGCAATTTGTTGAGCGATCGCGCCGAGATCAGTGCTATTGTGATCATTATTGGCACTAAGGGTTTCCCGACGAGATAAAAGGTTTTTCACGATGGCGACCAACTCATCAGGATCGAAGGGTTTGGAAAGATAAGCATCACATCCGGCTTCATGTCCTTTAATACGGTCTGCTGTCATCCCTTTAGCCGTTAATAAGATGACAGGTAAACTTTTATAGCGGGGGTCTTCCCGTAATTTTTGCAAAAACTGATAGCCATCCACCTCTGGCATCATAATGTCAGTGATCACCAAGTCAGGGGGGTCTTGTTCTAATAATTCCCACCCTTGATTCGCACCACTGGCGACTTCCACGATAAAGCCTTCGTCTTCGAGATACGCTTCCACGGCTTCTCGTAAGCTCGGTTCATCATCAACTAATAGTAACTTACTTTTCTCGGTCATTGATATTACACTATTTACCAACTATTCTTTCATTTTAAGAGATTAATGCTGATTTTTCTGGGGCATTGACCTTTGATGCCAAGCGTAAGGCGATCGCCCCTGATCTTTAATTTAACAACTAATTCTAAAAATGAGAGAAGATAAACCAATGATTTAACATTTACGATTCCCAATCCAGAAGAGGGCGATCATCATGTTGAAAAAATTGATGAAGATAAGGAAAGATTATCATGGGAGATCATAAAATCAGAGAACAAAAAAAGAAGGAATCTATAAACGAACTAAAGCAACCCGTTAAATCTAAAAAGAAAGACAAAAAAATCAAACTAACAGAAGGACAAGCGATCGCGCTAGATGCGGTGTTAAAATTTATTTCTAATGGCAGCGATCGCACGTTTGCCCTTTTTGGTTATGCAGGAGTTGGCAAAACCTTTCTCACTAAGTTAATCATCGATCATTGTTATCAAAAAGACTTAAAAGTAGTCTTAGCAGCACCCACAAATAAAGCAGCAAAAGTCTTAAGTCAAACCACAGGGGAAGAAGCGATTACCATTGCTAAAATGCTCGGTTTGCGACCGAAAATAGATCAAACCACTGGCAAAGAAATTTATACCCGTGACTCAGACGCTAAAACCATTAATCTCGAAAATTATGATTTAGTAATTCTTGATGAAACCAGCATGATTGGTTCAGAATTAATGGCGTTACTTTCCCAACAATTAACCTTATTTAGTGCTAAGTTTTTATTTCTGGGCGATCCAGCACAGTTACCCCCAGTGGGAGAAGACAAATCCCCTGTTTTTGCTCAAATTCAACAATATGCTAAACTAACAGAAGTGGTTAGACATTCGGGAGCGATTCTGAATTGGGCAACAGCTTTAAGACGGGAAAGGTCGATCGCGCCGATTAGAAAGTTTACAGATAACCAGATGCTTCTTGTCTTAAAAGAGCAGGAATTTTCCGAATTGCTCTTAGATGCTTTTACCTCAAAAGACTTTAAAAAAGTTGCTAACTATTGCCGAATTTTAGCTTGGACAAATGCTTGTGTCGCTCGTTGGAATCAACGCATCAGAGGCGCAATTTTCGGCGAAAAAGCCCTTAGATTTATGCCAGGAGAACGATTAATCGCGACCGCAGCTTGTACTAGCAGAGAAAAAGATTCTAAAAACCCTGCCAGTCATAAATATACCGAAACAGTTATCCTGTCTTCTTCTGGTGAAGTGGAAGTGATAGAAACCCATCCAGAAAAACGAGTGGTTGAGTATGGTCTTTTCGAGAAAGATATTTTTCATTATTGGCTGATTAATGCTCAAGATGAAGAAGGCGCTTTAAAGCAGTTTCGGGTGTTAGATACCACAGAAGAAACGCGAGTCAAACAAATGCTTCAATCTTATGCCCAACAAAAACAATGGGATAATTATTGGGGACTTAAACGAGCGTTTCACCCGTTAGACTATGCTTATGCGCTGACTGTTCATCGCGCTCAAGGTTCAACCTTTCAACGAGTCTTTTTAGACTTCCGAAACTTAATGATGAATCGTAAACTAGATGAACGGAAAAAATTGCTTTACACCGCAGCAACTCGCGCTTCTGAACAAATGATTGTTTTAGATTGAGGAGGGTCGATCGCAGATATGATTACAATCTCACTCGCCAACGAACTAAATAATTATTTCAAGGAGTAGCAATTCCCAGTAATTTTTTGCCCCCCAACCCCCCAAAACTGGGGGACTTGAGTAAGTTAACTTTTGATATAGGATTGAGGCTCGCTAGAGGACGATCGCGCAACAGTTTCTCACCCAATTAACGCCAATAGCTGCGACCTTTCCAAAATACACCCACGATCATTCCTAACAGACTAGGGTAGGAAAAACCAACTAAAAAACTGGGTAAGGGAATCAAACCCGTTAAGGCTAAAGCAATCAGTAAACAAAGCACTAACGCCCATAAACTTCCTGCATTCAGGAAGATGCGCGATCGAAATTGGTCACAAAGATAAACTCCTAAAACGCCAATTCCCACCGCAGCAGCTAAGGGAAGTAAAATCCCTAATGGTGAATTGAAAAGAAAGGCAAAACCCTGTTGAACTGAGGCAACATTTTGAATTAGGAATAACAACAAATAGTCAATGATTGAAGCAATGATAATTGTTGCAATAGCAATCAGAAATAGAGGCTGCCAAGGCTGTGCTTTAATGCGTCGGAGAGGATCATTCATTGGTCTTTATCCTTTAACTGGAAGTGGCTTTAGTGGTTTCTGATTTTTTGAAGAATCGTTGGGTAATCCAAGCGGTGATAATGTGAGATAATAGCCCGATCGGGCCAGCGAATAGACATAAAATAATAGAATGGACGGTAAAAATGCCCTTTTCTTGACCTTGCCAATAAACCCATGTTCCTACAAATAAGTCCATCACAATAAAATGCGCCCAACCTGTTGCAGCCACACTTTCTTCAGAAAATAGTTTGGCAATGGTTGGTAGGTCTGGGTTTGATAGCGCTTGGGCTGATTCTGCATTTAAAGTATTAACAAAAAAGAGGATATAAAAGCCAGCAAGAATCACAAACGGAAAGAAAGAAGACATGACTTTCTTCGTTACTCCCCAGTTGGGAAGAAAAATAATTAAAGCCCAGAACGGCAAAGCAAAAAGTTGATCGATATTAAAAAAGAGTTCAGTATTCATTTTGTTATTTGTTCTTTGTTCTTTGTTCTTTATTCCCCCCTTACGAAGCCGGAGCTTTAGTGAGGAGGCGAGGGGGGATTTTTCCCTTACGAATTGTTCATTGTTCATTGTTCATTAGTTTACTGGCTTAGCGCTTTGAGGAAGCGCTGTAAACTGCCTAAAATTCCTTGTTTTTTCGGTGCTTTATTGGCAAAGACAGGGGTATCTTCTTCTTCAGAAACATCTTCTCCTGCTGCTTTCCTTAAAAGGCGATCTAAATCGTCTCCCATTGGTTTTTCGGGTTCTTCACAGAAAAATTCAAACTGATTCTCTTGTGTTTCGATCCAAAGTTGCCAACCAGAAGGAAACCGTTTCAAGATTGCTGCTTCATCAAGGGGTTGCAAATAATAACAACTTTCAAGGGTACTTAAAAAGCGTTCTCGCAGTTG
This sequence comes from uncultured Dactylococcopsis sp., assembly GCA_964463655.1. Classification (GTDB taxonomy): domain Bacteria; phylum Cyanobacteriota; class Cyanobacteriia; order Cyanobacteriales; family Rubidibacteraceae; genus Halothece. Next base: position 2,592 of record CAYXDG010000090.1, on the reverse strand, counting down.
TCGAGCAGCATAACCGATCCCAATTGTTGCCACATCTTCCAGTTGAGGGATTAATAAAATAACAGGTCGATCGCCTGCTAGGTTACAAAGTTTTTCTACTTTTTGCACTTCAACCGCAGAAGGAGAAACCAGTAAGAAAATTTGATCCTCTTCTGAGATTTTACTCTCAATTGGCGTGTTGCGACTGCCTAAATCATTTACCCGAAAAGAGATATCTTGCCAGTTTCTTCTCGCTAAGGCAGCAGCGCCTGTATCTGGAAATAAAACTTTTAATCCCGACCCATAATCAGCGGCGAATAAATCAGCAAATTCTTTAGCAATCATTTCTGCTTTCAGGGCGATTTCTGGGATTTTTAACTCAATTTGTAAGCGAGTTAACCCTGCTTCTAAAGCGGTCAGTGTGGTTTGTTTGGCTTGCGCGATCGCGGTTTCTAAAGCAACAGGAAATTCCATCATGAATCTATCTTGCTAACACTAACTTTGATTCTTCCATTAATCGTTTTAACACTTGTTTGATAACTATTGCTGTCCATTGGATATCTGCTTCGGTTGTGCTGCGTCCCAAGGTCAAACGCAATCCTCCCAATGCCATTTTTTCTGAGTAGTCCATTGCCAATAAAATGGGGCTTGGTTTCAGTTTACCACTATCACAAGCTGACCCTGCACTAATGCCAATTCCTGCTAAATTCAGTTGGCGAACAAGGGTTTTTCCTGTAACCCTTTCATCTGGACTTTTGAGGCAAAAACTGACATGATGAGGAAGACGATCGCTGCGATCGCCTGTAGGAATTAAATCAGGACAATCTGCTAATAAATCAAATAATTGTTCTCGCAATCCTTCTAAACGAGGGATTTCTGTTAACATTTGTGATCGGGCGATCTTAGCAGCCACACCCATCCCCGCGATCGCTGCCACTGCTTGTGTCCCCGATCGTAATTGATGTTCTTGTCCACCCCCCGTGAGTAAGGGACGGAGAGCGACTCCTGATCTAACATACAATGCACCTGCTCCCTGTACGCCATAAAACTTGTGACCAGAAAGCGATAGGAGATCAACAGGAAGTTGTTGAACATCAATAGGTAAGCGTCCTGCAACTTGCACCGCATCGGTATGAAATAAAATTCCTTTAGTGCGAGCAATTTTTCCCAGTTGTGCGATTGGCTGTACCGTTCCCACCTCACTTTGTCCGTAGATAATGGACACTAAGACAGTGTTGGGTTGAATCGCTTGTTCTAAATCCCAAAGATGAACTTTTCCGTGATGATTGACAGGTAAGCGAGTGACTTCCCAACCCGAAGATTCTAACCGTTGGGCGGTTTTCTCGATCGCCGAATGTTCCACACTAGAAATAATCAGATGTTGTGGCGAATCATATTGATCAGCAACCCCTAACAACGCCATATTATCTGCTTCTGTCCCCCCAGAGGTGAAAATAATCGTTTCGGGGTTAACTGCATTGATTAACTGCGCTGTTTCCAGGCGAGCAATTTCGATTTCCCTAGTTGAACGTTCTCCCCAAGCATGAAGACTAGAGGGGTTTCCCCACTGCTGAGTCAAAACCGTCTGTACTTTGGCGATAACATCAGGGTGAGGGGGCGTTGTTGCACTATGATCAAGATAGATTTGCATCTGGCGCGATTGAGGTAAAAACGACGTTACTTTCTATGGTACAGGCTTCACCCCCATTGAGTCAGCAATTTTTCCCTCTTTTGACCAATCCACAAATAACAAATAACCAAAGGAACAGTTTTGTCTCACTTCTTCTTAACAAACTCCCCATTAATCCCTGTTTTTCCATTGCTCACTGTTGCTGCTTTTCTTGGCGCAATCATTCTGCTTGCAGAAAGTTTAAACCGAGCCATTTTTTCTGATGCTGAATTAACTCGTAAAGTGGTACATATTGGCGCTGGTAATGTTATTTTATTGGCTTGGTGGTTTCAGATTCCCCCTTGGATTGGTGTTAGTGCTGCGGTTGTTGCTGGAATCATTGCGTTATTGTCTTATTTTATTCCAATTTTACCCAGTATTAATAGTGTTGGACGCAAGAGTTTAGGCACGTTTTTTTATGCAGTGAGTATGGGGATTTTAATTGCTTGGTTTTTCCCAGAAACTCCCCAATATGCTGCGATCGGGATTTTAACAATGGCTTGGGGAGATGGAATGGCTGCACTAATTGGTCAAAACTTTGGTCGTCATCCTTATCAAGTTTTTGGCAGTACAAAAAGCTGGGAAGGGTCTTTAACAATGTTAACAGTCAGTTATTTTATCTGCTATTTTATTTTACTAATTGTTCAAGGAAATCTCTGGCAAATTTGGCTCATTTCTTTATGTGTTGCTGTATTTGCTACCAGCTTTGAAGCCATTTCTAAATTAGGAATTGATAATTTAACCGTTCCCCTGATTAGCGGAGGCTTATCTTTTTTCTTGGTTAATTGGTTTATGGAAATGTAACGCGATCGCCATTTTTTTCTTATCAAATTAGCTATCTCATGTTACTCTGCACTGAGAACCAGATTTTTCTATCACCTCCCTTCCCATGTCTGAGTTAGTAACTGAAGTTTTTAATAATTCATTAATTCAAGCACTATTAC
>CAYXDG010000089.1:0-13085 GCA_964463655.1 uncultured Dactylococcopsis sp. | reverse complement strand
GGTTTTTTGTTTCGTCTGATCCGGGATGACCTTTTGATTGAGAATCATTGTTTAATGTTATTCATGCCGACTGATTCGGGAACGATAAATACTAATCGTTTCTTGCGATTGGCATAAATCTTGGTCATCGAGTGACAATGAATCAAAGTGTGTGGCTAAATAACCTCAAACGCAAAAAATCCGATATTCGCGCCCCCGAAAGGTTGACAGTTGCTCAGCTATTAGAATGGTCATGGTCTCGAATTCTCACTCTTCTGGTGAGCGACATCTTGGCTCTCGCGATCGCGTTGCAGTTTGCTCGTTACTTAAATCAGTTTTACTCTCCCATACCATCACAGTTGGTCTGGTGGGTGTGGTTTGGCATTCCCAGCCCATTTTGGATTTTTTCTGGGATTATTATTTTACTCTTTACTCAAGCAGGGCTTTATACCTCTTCGAGTCAGTGGAAAAATTATCTGCAACTGGGAAAACTGACCAGTACAGTGTATTTTAGTTCCTTGGTGTTAAGTTATTTCTATGATCCCAAACTAGACCCACCGCGATCGCTGTTTTTTACGGCTTGGTTTAGTAGTATCTTTCTCCTGATTGGGTTTCGCTTAATAACAACCTTAATTCTCAAGCAATGCGCTGCCAAACAAGCGCCTGTTTCTGTGTTTATTATCGGCGATCGCGACCAAATCGACCATTTATCAGACACTCTCCAACAGCGCTCTGATTATCGGGTGGTGGGAAGCGCCGAAACTGTTACTGTCGATGATCCAAGTTTACTCAGAAAAATTTTACAAGCCAATCCCAAAGAAGTATTAGTCGCCAACTTACCGAAAACAGAACTGGCTTCTGCATTATATTGGCAACTGCGACGGTTTCACATTCCCATGCGGTTAATCCCCTCTAGTCGTGATATTCTGTATCGTCGCGGTGTTCCCGAAATCTTTGCGGGGGTTGTCACCTTACGAGTTGAACCGCCAACAATGGCAGGGTGGGAATATCGCTTAAAACGATGGTTAGATGTGATTGGCGCTTTTTTGGGAATTATTATTCTATCGCCCTTATTAATTGCGATCGCAATCGCGATTTATCTCTGTTGTCCTGGGAATCCTTTCTTCCTACAAAAAAGAGTCGGCCTACATGGTAAAGTTTTTTCCATGTGGAAGTTTCGCACCATGATTCCCAACGCAGAATCCCTACAAAAAACCCTTGAAAGCAAAAACCAGACTGATGGCGTTTTGTTCAAAATCAAAGAAGACCCTCGCATCATCCCCATTGGTAAATTTTTGCGTCGTACCAGTCTTGACGAACTCCCACAACTGTTTAACGTCCTCTCAGGTCAAATGAGTTTAGTCGGTCCGCGTCCTCTTCCTGTCAGAGATGTAGAACGTTTTGCTAGTTGGCATCATACCCGTCATACTGTGCTGCCTGGAATCACTGGACTATGGCAGATTTCAGGGCGATCAAACCTCAAAGATTTTAATGATGTTGCCCGTCTCGATCTCTACTATATTGATAATTGGTCGTTTAACCTAGACCTAGAAATCCTAGTAGAAACGATCCGTATCCTCTTTTTTGCTAAAGGCGCTTACTAAGACCCATGAATGGGGTAAAATCTCAATCTAACCGTAGCAGTGGCCAACTCCTAGCTCTACTGACTGCTAGCTTTTATGCCATCTTTACTTTAATGCCCGACAGCCACAGTTTAATGGTATTCTGGCCCTGGGTGTTTGTTTGGCAAGTCGCCCTGCTTTGTCCCATTTTATGGCTACTGGGGATTATCATACAAAACAATGTCTTCCCGCAATTAAGTCATCAGATTGATGGGTGGGTGGGGTTCGTGGTTTTGAGTTTTATATTAACCACTCTGTTTGCAGAACTGCCGAATCCTGCCAGATGGCACAGTTGGGCTGCTTTGGGCTTTATCGCTGCACTTTATGCCCTCAATCATGAGTTTAATCACTCACAAGCCCGTTACAGTGCTTTAAGATTACAGGGGTATTTGAGTATTGCTTTTATCCTCACCAGTCTGCTAGTGTGGACAACTCAAACCGTTTTACCAGAATTAGACCGTTTAGAAGCCTTAAGAAGTCTGGGTCTTACGGTTAGCTTTGATGCTTCTTCCCTACAACTACGCAACTGGGCCCCGATCGGACATCAAAATTATGTCGCTGGTTATTTAGTGCTGAGTTTACCTTTACTCGCTGCGCTGGCTTTCCTTGAATCAGGATGGCGACGCTTGGTGTTTTTCGGAGGCGTTGCACTAGGATTAGTTGATTTGTACACAACCAGTTCCCGTGGCGGTTGGTTGGGCTTGTTTGCGGTTGCTTTAGGAGGATTCGCGATCGCCCTCTTACGCAGTTCGATTCCTAAGTTATGGCTATTTCTCAGTGGAATTGGCATGATTCTGTTTTTCTTCCTGTTTCTGTTGGCGAATACTCGTCTCCGCAGCATTTTCTTAGGGATTTTATCAGGAAAAGCAGGAGGACAACTGGCTTATCGCTTCATCACCATGACTACAGGTTGGGAGATGGGGAAAAGCGATCTCTTAACAGGGGTGGGTGGGGGAAATGTTCCTTGGTTATACCAGCAGTATCTTCCAACTTGGGGAGGAACAGAAGCAGAAGTGATCTATCAGTTACATAGTACCCCTGTTCAGATTTTTGCCGAGTGGGGATTGTTGGGAATAATTGCACAATTATCCGCAGTGGTTTTATGCGGCTATTTATTCTGGCGCTGGTTTCAAGCTGACTTAGACATAACCGATTTCATCATTGGGGGGAGTCTTTTCTGTGCGATCTTCGGCTACTTTACTCTGGCTTTAACCGACTATCAGTTAGATAATATCGCCATTAGCGGTTTGTTGGTCATATATCTAGCGGTTATTGCTTCTATCTTGCGCCGAAACCCCTTCATAAGGATCAAATACATTCCTCAGATGGCTTTGGCTGGTGTTGGGTTAATCATTGCGGTGTTAATTTGGTTGATTCCCCTCCATCGCGCTTGGCAGGTTTCCATGCAGGGATTTACGATTTTAGCCCAAGAAGAGGTAGATGTCGATCGATTTGTCGAAAAGTTAACCCAAGCCCATGAACTGGCCCCTTGGGAGTCTTATTATTCTTATCAGTTAGGTTGGAATTTAGGTGAATTTGCCCTTCAGTCTCAGAATCCTCAACAGCGCCAAATCTTATTAGACCAAGGGGTCAATTGGTTTGAAGAGGGGCTAAACGCTTCCCGCGATCGCGAATTTGGTTATAGTAATCTCGGTTGGCTACAACTCAATCAAGGAAACCCCCAAGCCGCAGCGCGATCGTTTGCCAAATCAGCAGCGTTACTCCCAGCTAAACGAGGGGTTTTTTATGGGTTAGGTTTCAGTCTTCTGCGGGCAAATCAATTAGAATTAGCGATCGAAGCCCTGACATTAGAAGTTTTACGCAATCCCTTGTTGATCACCAGTCCGCAATGGGGTTTCCCAGCACTACAAGCAGTTTATCCGCAAGTTGTAGAAAACGCGATCGCCCAGTGTAATGATTTAATCGCGAATAATCCCTCATCAAGGAGACTCGATCGCTATCTCCATCAGATACAAGGAATGTTATTCTGGTGGCAAGGCAACCCAGCAGAAGCGAGGAAGCGTTTAGAAGGGAATGAAACCGCTTTCAGCGAGGTCTTGTTCAGGATTAGTGAGGGAGAAAATGTTTCCTCTGTCATCCAAAACTTAAATCAGAGTCCACAACAACTGGTTTTATCTGCATGGGCGCAACCTGAACAGCGATCGCAATTACTCCAACAAGCCTGGCTGCAAACCAGACAAGAAATCATTCCTCAACCGCGTTTAGATGCACTCCTAACCACAATGGGAAACTCAGACAGCTTTGACCGTTGGCTGCGAGAAAATGCTCCCTCTTGGCAATATCGGCGACAGCGATCAGGCTTTTCTGTCAACATGAGACACATGGGAGGGGCGACCCCGTTAGATTACTTGCAAGTGGTTGAAAATATCCCGATCGCTGTTTGGTTTAACTCCCTATTCCCCTATCGTCGCTACTTCCCAGACTTAGATTTAGCCTTACAACCTCAGCGCCAAGCCTTACTGAATCAAATCGATTAAGATAGAACATCCCCCCAAGTTTGGGGGGAAAGCACTGATAGATTTGAGTTTAAGTGATGACAGAGGGTTCATCACGACCAGTTAAGGCTTTAATTTGTGCAATTTCATCAGCAATTTGAATTAAGTCGCTAAGGGCGGTTTGGGTGTCTTCATTTTGCTTAGTGCGATCGGGTTCATAGCGTTCTAAATACACGCGCAAAGTAGCCCCTTGTGTTCCTGTTCCCGACAGACGGAAGACAAGGCGAGACCCATCTTTAAAGATTATACGAACGCCCTGTTTTTCGGCAACGCTGCCATCAATGGGGTCAGTGTAGCTGAAATCATCAGCAATGTCAATTTCATAGCCGTTATACTGCTTTCCTGGCAAGCTAGAGAGGGCTGATCGCAGATTGTCCATTAAAGTATCAGCGCTGGCTTGATCCACTCCCTCATAGTCGCGACGGGAATAGTAGGTGCGTCCGTAGGTTTCCCAGTGTTCTTTGACGATTTCTTCAACAGTTTGTCCTCGTTTAGCCAAGATATTCAGCCAGAATAACACCGCCCAGAGTCCGTCTTTTTCTCGCACATGGTTAGACCCTGTCCCAAAACTTTCTTCGCCACAGAGGGTGACCTTCCCCGCATCAAGGAGATTGCCAAAAAACTTCCAGCCAGTGGGGGTTTCATAGCAATCGATTCCCAGTTGTTTTGCAACGCGATCGCTGGCTTGAGAAGTGGGCATTGATCGCGCAATTCCTGTAATCCCATTCATGTAGCCAGGGACAAGGGTGGCATTTGCTGCTAAAATCGCCAAACTATCGCTCGGGGTAACAAAGAAATGATTGCCTAAAATCATATTGCGATCGCCATCGCCATCGGAAGCTGCGCCAAACTCAGGAGCATTGTCCCCATACATAATTTCCACTAATTCATGAGCATACACCAAGTTAGGATCAGGGTGTCCTCCACCAAAATCTTCAAGAGGTACGCCATTGCGAACCGTTCCCGCAGGTGCTTGCAAACGGTTTTCTAAAATTTCCTTCGCATAGGGTCCTGTAACCGCGTGGAGAGAATCCATTACCATACGGAATCCTCCAGAAAGCAATTGTCGAATCGCGTCAAAATCAAAAATAGAAGCCATTAAATCCGCATAAATTGCAACGGAATCAACCACCTCAACCGTCATCTCTCCCAACTGATATTCTCCTTGTTGGTCGAGGTTAATCTCATCCGCATCGAGGACTTTATACTCCTTGATTTCCTGACTTTTTGCGAAAATTGTTTCGGTAACATTTGCAGGCGCTGGTCCGCCATTGGGGGTGTTAAACTTAATGCCAAAGTCGCCATCGGGGCCGCCCGGGTTATGGCTGGCTGAGAGAATAATCCCGCCAAACGCCTGATATTTGCGAATCAGACACGAAGCAGCAGGAGTGGAAAGAATCCCCCCTTCTCCCACTAAAACTCGTCCTACACCGTTGGCTGCTGCCATTTTCAGGATAGTTTGGATCGCGGTGCGATTGTAATAACGACCATCTCCCCCTAAAACAAGGCGTTGTCCTTGATAGTGATCGAGGCTGTTAAAGATGGACTGAATAAAGTTTTCGAGGTAGTGAGGGGTTTGGAACGTGGTTGTGGCTTTGCGTAAGCCAGAGGTTCCTGGTTTTTGGTCATCAAAGGGGTTGGTTGCAACAGTCCGAATATTCATAGGAGTTAACCAATAGCCGTCATCAACTAGCTTATCGCGATTTGCCCCCTTTCTGAATAAAAGCAGTCATGCAGTGCTAAACGTCGTTCACCTGTGGGTTGACATCACTCGCGCTTCTTTTGCGATCGGGAGGGTAAAATGAAACCGACTGCCTTGATTTTTCCCATCGGATTCGGCCCAAATTTCTCCCCCCCATCTTTTCACAATTTGACGACAGATCGCTAAACCCAGACCTGTTCCCCCTGTTGTCCGTTGTAGGGCCCCTTCTTCCTGATAAAAGCGATCGAACACAGTTTCTAGACGGGAAGGCTCGATCCCGCGACCTGTATCGGCAACTGTTACCTTAACTGTCTCTGCGTCTTGGGGTTTTGCTAAGAGAATGATTTGACCATTTTGTTGAGTAAACTTACAAGCATTATCTAGGAGTTTGCTTAACACTTCCACCAGCCATTCTCCATCGCAATAGGCTAAGGGAAGGTCAGTTCCCGCCTGATTTTCAATGGTGGGAACTGGCGTTTCCCTGTTTTTTCCCCGAATATTGCTCAAGGATAACTCAATACATTCTTCCACAGACATGGGTTCAGGATTCCACTCGATGCGTCCACTTTCGAGGCGAGAGAGAGTGAGAAAGTCTTGAACCAAGCGACGCATCCGTTCCGCATCATTGAGGGCGGTTGACAACATCACCTGTCGCAGTTCCTCGGACATATCAGGTTCGCTGACAAGGCTTTCTAAACAAACTTGAATCGTGGAAAGGGGGGTTCGCAGTTCGTGTCCTGTGATGGCGACTAGGTTGGAACGAGTTTGTTCAAGGGCTTCTAGCTGTTCGTTAAGGGTTTCTAAGTTGCTGTAGGCTTCTGCTTGAGTGAGAGCGAGTCCAACTTGAGGGGCGATCGCCTCCACCAGTTCGATGTCCTCTTCATTCCAAGCGGTTTCTTTTTGATAACAGTGGTGCAGTTCAATCATCCCAATCACTTGTCCTTGATACAACAAGGGAATCAACAGCCAACTATAGATGTGGTATTCCAAGACAAGGGAAGACAAGAAAGCATGATTTTGAATTCTCGGATTGCTGGTGGTGTCTTGAATATAAATGGGCGTTCCTGTTTCTTTGACTTCTTGGAGGAGGGGGTTATCCGCGATCGCCCAACTTTGGTCTTTTAGAGATTTTGCATGATTTCTTAAAAATTCATGTTCAATGGTGGTGTTGTTGGTATTCTTGCGACAGCGATACACTAGACAGCGACAAGCGGAGAGGGTTTCCCCCACTTCTTGCACAGTAATCGCGAGGATTTCATTCAAATCCAGCGATCGCCGAATCGCATTAGTTAAACAGCGCAAGAGTCGTTCTTTTTCTTCCTTCTGCGCGATCGCCCCATAAGCCCGAATCACCCGATATTGTCCCGCTTGCAAATGGGTCACCAGCCGTTCCACAAACGCATCGGGGCTGACCCGTCCAGCATCTTGGGCTGTTTCCTCCTTTTCGATTAAATATTCCCTGCGGGCGTTTTCGACTTGCGCTGCCAACTCAGGGCGATATTCTAAAACCTGATCTAAAAGCAAAGCGGTTGCCGTTTTCGTCACTTCATCATCAAACGTCCAGATACCTTCAAACCGTCTAGCTGAATCTAGGGTGATCTGAGCTTTCCCTGTTGCGGTGACATTTTCTTCCTCACTCGGGGGACATTCTCGACACACTAAACAACTGCTAAAATTTTTCCCGATCACCGTTAGATGCCATTCTTGAGCAAGGGCATCTTCTGGATCAAAGTTAATGGTTGTACAGGGTTGCTCATTCTCCCCAAAGGAAGTATCTGCGGCTGAGAAAATATAAACATGATTGCTTTTTTTTCCTAGACGGCGATAACGATGAGCTTCCTGACGATAAAACCGTTCCTGTTGAAAACTCGCAATGATCAGGGGGGGGTCTGAAGTTGCCAAAACTTGATCCTCCATAGCATGGGAAAGAGCCGTCAAGGAGGATTTGAAATAGATTTGGGTTCGTAGGTGAGGCAGTTGTCCCAATAACTCCGTCACCAAAGATTTCGATCTGTGCATTAACAGGCTCGATATTGTTTCTCCATCACCAGACACAACTTCCCACTGGGGAAAGTCTCTTCTCTCTATCCTACAAAAAAGGGGAGACTTTCAGGAGATGAATCTTTTTGTGATTTTAGTTTCTTTATCACGCGATCGCCCCCAGATTCCCTGAATCCGTGATAAAAATAGTAGGGTGGGCATCGCCCACCAGACCAGAACTTGATCCTTAATCTTATGCAAGTCGGAAAATACTTATCTTTAGAAGAATTTTGTACTTGTAGCCAAACCTATCAACAATACAGAGATCAAATTGATCCTTATCCTAAAAATCCAGAAACCCTGACTGCTATTAAAGCCTTAAATACTCAGATTATTGATCCGATCATCGATCGCTTTGGACGTAAAAACTTTCGGCTTACCTATGGTTTTTGTTCTCCCGACTTAAAGCGTTTTCTCAATCAAAAAGACCCAATAACAGGACTCAAAAATGGTCGCATTGATCCCAGTCGCGATCAACATACGGCTCATGAAATCAATCGCAATCAGAATTACTACTGTAAACGATTAGGAGCCGCCTGTGATTTTATGATTATTCAGGTTAGCAGTGAAACTGTTGTTAACTGGATTGTTTCCATTCCTCTTCCCTTCGATTCTTTATATTATTATGGGCGATCGCGTCCCATTCACATCAGTTACGGCCCTGAAAATAAACGAGCAATTTGGACATTTACAGAACAAGGAACACCCACTCGCAAGGGAGTCGAGAAATGGCAACAACAGTTAAGCTAATTCCTTAATACTCAACATACACTTGATCAAAATCAAACGCACTTTTCAAAGAATTGGACGTTTCCTTAATAGTAGGTTTTTGGGAGGAAGAAGATTCAGAAGACTGAACAGTTGAAAGTAACTTTTCTTTTTCTTGTTCAATCTTGGCTAACCGTTGAATAATTTTTTGTTCTCGGTTTTTGAGGTTTTGAAGTTCTTTTTCCAGACGTTGTTTTTCCACACTCATTTTATAAACTTCTAGATGAGTGAGTGCTTCCGACTGTTGACGGGGCATACTACTAATCTTAGGATGAATGGAACGAAGATGAGAAAGAGAAGACATAGTTTTGGGTTTCTTCCTTGAGTTTATGTGAAAATTTTGAGTAAGCACTTGCCGTTGATGACAAACAATTTTCCCTCAAAAACTTAATCCTTTCGATAAGCTAAAACAGCATAGAAAGGATCACTTCCTCCCATCCCAAATATTTGAAAAATTGGAGGAACAGAGGCTTCTTTTTGAATGACTTCTGGTTCACTAAATCCATCAACGGACTTAAAATAACGTTTCACTAATTCTACCCGCATCGCCTCACTACTGTCACGCCAAGCAGAAATCGCTTTTTGATAGAACATCCGATTAGAAAAACTAATAATGGCGACTCCACCCGGTTTTAAGACGCGATGAATCTCTTGAAAAATCTCTTCAGGATACTCTAAATACTGAACCGACACCGCATTTAAAACTGCATCAAATTCTTCGTCAGCCAGAGGAAAACGACGATTTTCGTTAAAATTCTGGGTAAAATAATGATCTAAACAGGGGTTTCGGGCTAATTCCTCTTCATTCATCCCATGTCCCTCCACATGAGCAAATTTCATGTTATCAGGAAGATGAGAAACCCAACTACTCATCATGTCAAAAATGCGAGTGTTGGGTTGAAGCCGTTCGTGATAAAGTAATGTTAATTGATCAATAAATGACTCATCAACATGAGTGACGAGACGAGGGAGCGCGTAAAAGTCCTGATCGTTGGTTTGATCGAGCTTGGAACGTTGTTCTGGTTGTAATAACATGAGAATTAACTTAATATTCCTTTACATTTTAGGATATCAAATGAGAAGGAAACTGTGAATTCTGAGAATTTATGGTTACAGTTGATCACAGACAGGAATCAACTATTCTTCAATCGTTGGGGATGCTTCTTCTGGGTTTTGAGAAGATTGTTCCTGCAATAACCGTTGTTGTTGTTGGCGAAATTGATCCGCAGCTGAATCTAAATCATTATCTTGTTGATTTCGATATTCTTCTAGAGACATCCCACGACTAGAGTTAATTCTATGAATGAGATCAAATGGACTCAACCCCTCTCCTAAACCACTGGAAAAGCTATCTCTCTCGCTGGAAGGATAGGGGTCCTGTTCTTCAAGGGAAGTTTGACCGTAAGCGCTTAAGAAGCCAAAATTGGCGAGAAAAGCAATACTGAGACTAAATAGGAAATAACGCATTGTAATCAACCTGATACCTTTCAAGGAAACACCTTTATGATATCAATTTAAATTAACTAAAATGGTTAAGGATTTATGAGACAATCAGGTTTAATTGCGATTGCGCTATCCAAGCAGGGAGATTTACTCTAAACTCATGGCAGGTCGGTTGATCGTTTTTGAAGGGATTGAAGGAGGTGGGAAAAGCAGCCAACTCCAACTTACTGAGCAATGGTTATTAGCGGGGGGGTTGGGAAAATCTGTGGATGTAATGACAACCCGTGAACCTGGCGGAACTGGTCTCGGGAAGAGGTTACGATCGCTGCTCTTAAATGATCATGAGTTAACTCTTGATCCTCGTAGCGAGTTATTATTGTATGCAGCAGATCGCGCTCAGCACGTGCAAGAAGTTCTCAAGCCTCAATTAGAACAAGGAAAGCTGATTCTCTGCGATCGCTTTATCGACTCGACGACTGCTTATCAAGGCTACGGACGGGGTTTAGACTTAAACTTAATTCAACAGCTAAACGCAATTGCCTCTGACGGCTTAGAAAGCCATTTAACCCTCTGGCTTGATGTTGCTGTCGAAACAGGCTTAAAACGAGTCAAACAACGGGGAAAGCGCGATCGATTAGAAGCAGATGATCTCGCCTTTCATCACCGTGTCAGACAAGGCTACATCGCTTTAGCCAAACAGTTTCCCGATCGCATTGTCTGGATTGATGCTAACGAAACCACCCAGCAAGTCCAAAAACAAATCCAACAGGTTTTATGCTTGCAGTATGGAAGCATAAAGAATATCCCCCCTCTTGATTAAGGGGGGAATCACTTATTGATCACAAATTAGGAATGATTCATGACCAACTGTTTAGTTGCTGCCGTTGTTAACAAAGGCAATCGTGAGGCTATCATGAACAAGGAAGTGATCTAAGTGATAGGCTCTTTCTTCTGTTTCCAGTAAAATCTGTTCATAGAGGTAGCGGGTTGCGCGATCGCCGAGACTTTCTGCTTGCGCGGATTGTTGGCGGATTAACTGAATTAGGGATTGTTCTGCGCTGAGATCATGTTCTACCATGCTTCGCATATCATACACCCCATCGGCTTCTTGCTCGAAATTGCATAGTTCTGCTAACTTGCCAAAACTAGCCACAGGAACACCGCCGATCCCATTTAAGCGTTCTGCTAAATCATGAACATGACCTCTGACTTCATCATAAGACTCTTGAAAGAATTGATGAAGGGAATAATATTCTGAGCCTTCGACGACAAAATGATGCTTTTGATACTGCAAATAAAGCCCTTGGAAGCTAGCAAGCGCAATATTCAATCCTTCACAAATGGGTTCGGTGACATTTTTTTCTAAGAGAATGGGGTTTTCTTTAACTTCTCCAAAGGACTGGAGTAAGCCTTGTGCGGTTGACATAGCAGTTTGACCTCAATATAGGATTTTTCTGTATTGAGTCTATGTTAGCAAAAACTTAAAGTTATTGACAATTAAAAATTGGCTTTTTTTTTAATTGATATTGATTATTAATTAAGCAATTTTTTCTAACATTAATTAATGGTTAATTAGTAAAATAAAGAGGGCGCACATAAATTTGTTGGGCGATCGCTTTGGAAAGAGTTACTTGCTGACCAATCACCAACACTCGCACTGCACCGCGATCAGTGACTCCCAAGACAGACAGATACGTTCCCACCGCTACCCCAACAAGGGGAAAATCTTGGTGACGAGGCAGTGCAACGATTTGCACCCAAGTCCCCTTCTTGATCTCCGATAAAGGAACACTATTAGTTGGAGGGGATTTCACTCGTTCTTGAAACCGACCTCCAAGATAAGTAAACCCCCAAGGTTTTTGTTGTTGATGATGAGTGTTATTGTTATTGGCTTGTGTCTGTAGAAAAAAATTAAACTGCATTGGCTTTGCTGTTTCTAACTGAGGTCTTTTTTTGAGGACATAGGAAGTCGCCAACAACTTTCTAAATAGCTGGTGAGGGTGTTGCGGTCTGCACTCACACGCCACATAATGGTCCAAAACTGCCAAAAGGCTAAAGGTGTCTTTAACTCTACTTCTAAAGGTTGGTTAGAACTGCACCGACAGGGAACTTGCAGTTCGGTTAACCGTTGATATACTTGCCACCGTTCTAGTTGCCTAACGTCGATTTCAGTTTTGATTGCCGATTCTTCAGAAAAATTTTGATTCATTGCTCTCAATAAATAGGAATTAATTGCAATTAGCTGGATTATAGTTGCTAGTGTAGCCTTAAAGATAATTCTTGGCAACTATTGATGTAATCTTTCTTTACCAAGCCAGGATTTTGTACAAGTGGCTGTACCTGATAGGGCGAGGAGAATAAATGCTTGCCAAGATTGGCAGCTTGAGGGCGATCGGAAATTAAGAATAATCTTTTGCAATTATTTTGCTTATTGAGGAAAAGCGATCGAGCTTTTTAAGGGAATCGGGAATTGGGAAATCCCGATTCCCGAAAAGAGTGGGCATGAAAGTTGAGATCACTGCGATCACTAGCTACTGGAACTTCCCGAAAAGACTCGTCCCAATTGCTTGAAGTTTTCCAGAACATTGCCAGTGCCTAGAACCACACATTGTAGAGGATCGGCAGCAACATGAGTGACAATTCCCGTTTCATGGCTAATCAGGGTATCTAAACCTCTCAGCAGGGCTCCCCCGCCAGCGAGCATAATACCGCGATCGATAATATCGGAAGCCAACTCTGGGGGAGTCCGTTCTAAGGTTCGTTTCACCGCTTCCACAATCACAGATAAAGGTTCAGACATACTCTCCCGAATCTCTGGCGCTTTAATGGTCACCATACGGGGTAAGCCAGATAATAAATGCAATCCTCGCACATCCATTGCTAGGTCATCATCTCCTTCAGTGGGATAAGCAGAGCTAATGCGGATTTTAATTTCTTCGGAGGTGCGTTCCCCAATAACAAGGTTATGCACCTTTTTCATATATTGAGTAATGGCATCGCTGAGTTCATCCCCAG
>CAYXDG010000088.1:0-13294 GCA_964463655.1 uncultured Dactylococcopsis sp. | reverse complement strand
ACCCAGACCCAAGTGCTGCTTGATTTGTTGTTATCAACTCAGTCATCCCCTCAAAATTACTAACTATCTATAACAATAGCATAATTTGTTTAAGAAAACAAGTAACTGCTGAAGCCCCCAGCCTATCCAAAATTGGGGGCTGCGGTGTTACTCAATATTGCAAAAGACTTATGGGAATTAGGCTTGATAATTAACAATGTGAGCAAAGTTTACAGGGTCTAAACTTGCCCCTCCCACCAAAGCACCGTCGATTTCTGGCTGCGCCATAATTTCATCAATGTTATTGGGTTTGACTGAACCACCGTACTGAATCGGAACATCAGCACTGCTCAAGTGTGAGCGAATGAAACCAATCACTCGATTAGCTTCACTTGCTTCACAAGTATCACCTGTCCCGATCGCCCATATTGGTTCATAAGCAATCACTAGCTGGGACAAATCAACCCCCACTAAGTCCGCTTGTAACTGCTTGGTAATTATATTTTCTGTTTCTCCCGCGTCTCGTTGTTGTTTACTTTCTCCCACACATAAAATAGGCGTTAACCCTCCTTTTTGAGCAGCACGAGCGCGGAAGTTAACCGTTTCGTCCGTTTCGCCAAAATATTGACGACGTTCACTATGTCCCACAATCACGTAACTCACTCCGACTTCTGTTAACATATTCGGAGCAATTTCCCCTGTGAAAGCACCCGATTCTTCCCAGTGAACATTTTGTGCGCCAAGACGTATCCGTGTGCCATGTAAGTTTTTAGACATCACACCGAGATTTGTGTAAGGCGCACATAAGATGACTGTTCGCTCTTCTGCGGTGTTTTCCAGTTGAGGGAGAAAACTTTGCAGAAACTCTAGGGATTCTGCTTGAGTTTTGTGCATTTTCCAGTTACCAGCGATAACGATTCTTCGCAATGTCTTTACCCTTTTTTAATAATCTTGCACAACTTAGTTTATCTCCCAACGGGAAATGCTTCCAAATTATTGTTTCACTTCTGTTGATGTTTCAAGGAGTGTAATCGGTTGTCCTTGTTGCGGTTCAATGATTTCTGTGTTGAGATTGTTTTGCTGGAGGTGCGATCGCACTTCCTCCACACTTCCTCCTGTTTTCAGCAAGGATAGTAACACTCCTTCATAATCAATGTCTCCTCCTGATGCCGTTCCGACAATCGCTTGCGGTTTTAACCACTGGGCAAGCTCGATCGCGCTGTTTCGACCATTGATAATCGGGCCAGCGAGGGGCAATTCTAAGTTAACCAGAGGATTAATCACCACGTCAACAGGGGCATATTGTTTCACTTCTTCGGGAGGAAAGCCATGAGGTTCATAATACAGCCGTTGCTGTCGTTGTAAAGCCGTGAGCACGAAAGCATTTTCTTTTTCTAAACCAGTGAGCGCTCCTGGCAAAGCAAGGATTTCAATCTGATCCTGCCAAGTGTAGGATTGACCATGAGAGAGAGAGGTGACATTTTCAAAGCCTAAATCCTTAGTCACTTCTGCTGCCTTGGGCGATCCGATCACAGGGATGCTCTTGTTCAGAGTTTTCAAAGTTGGTTTATGGGCATGATCTTCGAGTCCTTGGGAAAGCAAAATCAAATCAATGCGTTCTGGCAATTTTGGGAGATTTTCCCGACGAGTCCCTCGGAAAAGCCATGTTAAGTTGCCAAAAACCAGATCGCCCACTAGCCAAGGGTCAACCAAGATGTTTTGGTCTTCCCATTGCCAAAGCCAACTGTTTGCGCCAAAATATGTTAACTGCATAGTTTTTAAGTAATTGTTAAGTTTTGTGTCTTAAGTTTAATCAAACATAGGAAGTTTTCTATCAACATCACTCTTGAGGAACAATTGGTTCATGATTCTTAGTCGGGTGATCTTGACAAATTGGGTTAAATCCAACCGCAGAACAGGTGTTTGCTGCAAGAAACTTAAGAAAAATATCGGTTTTCTCGACTACCCATTACGGGTGCGATCAGTAACAATAATCAATAAAGTATCAGTTGAGATTACACGGTAAAAAAGGCTATGAGTAATAGTTACAACTTCCGCAAAGCCATCCAAGAAAGTCGCGGTAGCGCGATCGTCGGACCCAATGTGATTTCTAATGCTCTCCCTTATCTGGGGGGAGGGTTAGTCCTAACGGCGGTGGGAACTTATGGTGGGTTAGGCGTGATCAGCAACGCTCCTCAATTATTTATGCCCACCTTTATTGCTGCAATTATCGCCGAGTTAGTCCTGTTTTTTATTGCGCGAGGCGTTGCAGAAAATGGCAATAACAGCACCGCACTGCCCTTATTAGCTCTTTATAGTCTCTTATCAGGCTACACCCTCAGTGGCTTAATTTTTGTCGCTCTCAGCAGCAGTGCTGGGGTTGGCGCTGTGGGAGTCGCAGCGTTAGGCTGTGGCGCAACTTTTATTGTTGCTCGCTCCGTTGGCTCTAACCTGTCGGAAGAAGATGGGATCGCGTTAACTAAAACTGTCCAGTTAGGGGTAATCGCACTGTTAGTGGTTTTAGTCGGTCAACTCCTATTTAGTCTCTTTGGGGTTTTCACTCCGAGTTGGCTAGAAATTGGCATTTCTGGTTTTGGGACACTGCTCTTTGCTGGTGTGGCTGTGGTTGACTTTTATATCCTCCCCCGCACCTACAGAGATGAGCAATATCTTCCCGCAGCGCTTTCGATGTATCTAACTTACATCAACCTGTTCATCTTTATTTTACGCTTAGTGCTTGCTCTGACTGGCAGTCGTGACTAATCCTAGAAAACAGGTTTCTCTTTCAGCACCCCGATGGGGTGCTTTTTTGATGCGATCGCACTTCTGATCAAAGATACGATAATAGTAGCAGTCCAATGCGATCGCCTGAATCACCATGACCGAAAAAGCAGTAATCTTACTCTCAGGGGGCTTAGACTCTTCCACTGTCCTTTATCAAGCACAAGCAGATGGTTGTGAATGTTATGCTCTTTCCTTTGACTATCAACAGCGTCATCAGCGAGAATTAGAAGCAGCGCGACAAATTGCTCAATCCGCAGGAGTGACGCAGAAGATTGTTAGGTTTGATTTGGGATTATGGGGCGGATCAGCATTAACCGATCGCGCGATCGATGTCCCGATTAACCGCGCTCCTGAAGAGATGACAAGCCAGATTCCGATCACCTATGTCCCTGCACGAAATACCATTTTTCTGAGTTTTGCCCTTGCTTACGCCGAAGCACTCTCCGCACAGTGGGTGTATTTGGGGGTAAATGCGTTAGATTATTCTGGCTACCCCGATTGTCGTCCCGACTACATTGAGGCAATGCAAACAGTGTTTACATTAGGAACAAAACAAGGACGAGAAGGAAACTCGATCGCGATCGTCACCCCCTTGATTAATCTGAAAAAAACAGAGATTATTCAATTAGGAAATCAGCTTCAAGTTCCTTGGGAAAAAACATGGTCTTGTTATCAGGGAGAAGAAAAACCTTGCGGGGTGTGCGATTCTTGTCAGTTGCGATTAAATGCTTTTCATGAATTAGGATTAACTGATCCGCTTTTACAGGAAGAAATCTAGCTTAGACAAAACTTTTTTCAAAGGATCACTTACAGTTAATGTTGGGTTTCGCGCTTGCTGTTCCCGGTTCCCTTGCATCAATGAATTGTAAGCACACCATCGCTATTGGTTATAAATCTTATTCACGGGTCATGGCTTTTAAATGTGGGGCTGCACTTAAAAGAGTTTTTGTGTAAGGATGTTCAGGAGAATTAAATAAGACTTCTGTCTCTTTCAATTCTACAATTTTTCCTTCCCTCATCACGGCAATGCGATCGCATAAAAATCTGGCAACTGAGAGATCATGAGTGATAAACAAATAAGTTAAATTAAACTCTTCTTTCAGCGATCGCATTAAGTCTAATACTTGTGTTTGGACAGTTGCGTCTAACATACTCACAGGTTCATCACAGATCATTAACTGCGGATTTGTAATCAGCGATCGCGCCATAGAAACTCGTTGCTGTTGACCACCAGACAAGTCTTTCGGATAGCGCTGATAATACTCTTCTACAGGGGTTAACCCCACCTTTTCTAAAAAGTATTTGACCTTTTCTTTCGCTTCTGAAGGTGTGGCTAAATGATGAATAAAAAGCGGATCAGCGATACTTTCTCCCACTTTCATCAGAGGATTTAAACAAGCTAAGGGGTCTTGAAAAATCATCTGGATATGACGACGCAAGTTACGGACATCTTTTTCCGAAAGTCTGGTTAAATCTTGTCCTAAAAATTCAACATTGCCAGATGTGGGACGAACTAATTGTAAAATACTCCGCGAGAGAGTGCTTTTCCCACAACCAGATTCTCCCACTAAGCCAAACACTTCACCTGGGAATAATTCAAAGCTAACATCATCCACAGCTTTGATAATTTTCGGCGTTTGTTTGAGCAGTTGTTGAATTAAATTTTGTTCTAAGGTGTAGTGTTGAACGAGATTTTTAACTCGCAAAAGAGGTTGCTTTTCTGGAGATTGTGAAAAGGGTTTTGGATTAATATAAAAATGAAGCGCAGCGTTTAATAAAGTTTTGGTATAATCATGTTTAGGTTGGGATAAAACTTGTTTCGCCTCTCCTAATTCTACTAATTTTCCTTGATACATCACTGCAACCCGATCGCAGTATTTTCCTACTAAAGCTAAGTCATGGGAAATCAACAGCAACCCAACATTTTTTTCGAGACACAAGCGGGTTAGCTCTTGCAAGATTTTTGCTGAAATGGTAACATCTAAACTGGTAGTAGGTTCATCAGCAATAATTAACTTGGGTTCTAATAATAACGCCAAGGCAATGGCAACTCGTTGACGCATTCCCCCACTAAATTCATGGGGATATTGCGACCAGCGTTCGGCGGGAATTTTCACTGATTCTAACGCAGCGATCGCGCTTTTTTTTGCGTCTTGATGAGATAATTGAGAACGATGAGCTTGAATGGTTTCTAAGCAATGATTGCCAATAGTCATCAGAGGATTTAAGCGGGTCATGGGGTCTTGAAACACCAAAGAAACCGCCTCACCGCGAAACTTTCTTAACCGTTGCGGAGACATTTCGACAATCAATTCTCCCTGAAAGTTTAACTCTCCTTGGACAATCGCATTAGACAATAATCCCATCGCAGCACGTCCTAATGTGGACTTTCCACAGCCAGACTCTCCCACTAATCCTAACCGTTCCCCTGCTTTTAAGGAAAGGGAGACATCATCAACTGCAGTTGTTACACTAGAAGCAGACTTACTGGCATAGCTAACGGTTAAGTGCTTCAAAGTTAGTAAAGCATCAGACATTTTGTTACTCGTCATTCTGGATTAAAACAGTGGCGAAGTTAATTAATTGTCCCACTCGATCGCGCACGGTTGCGAGACGTTTTTGAGAAGTGTTGCTGCTTCTTGACATTTCCAGAAACATCATATCGTTTTGTAGCAACCGCATGGTGCGATGAATCTCAGTTTGGGAAGATTGCCAACGAGACAAGGTTTCTTTAGGAAGGTCTTCTCCTGTTAGCGTCATAATCTCGCCTTGAAATTGTTGCTGTAACTGGGAGAAAATAGGCTTTAACGTGGCAAGATCAACCTCCTCCGTAAGTGTTCTCTCTAAGGGGTTTAACCTCTCTAAAAAGGCTTGATAACGTTCCCGATAAGTAAGGGGTAACATAATTGACTTAATCTACGTTACAATTATTAAAATTAAAGCTCTCTTTAAATAAGATTTAACTTTTTGTTTACGATAAGAAAATTAAGCTGATCGAGTTGCATTAGGCAAGATTTATTGCGAAAAAATTAGCAATCAAATTAGTTTCATTCCCGATTCAACATTGTAGAACTACCAAAAGCGAACCAAATATTATGGACGCGATCGCACAAAAAGCCCCAACAAAATATAACATATTGCTTCCTCAATGGCTAGAAGATTGTCTGAAAATCGCTCATGATCCTAACCAAAATGATCAGGAGACAACGTTAATCACTAAAGCGTTTGAGTTCGCTTACAAACTGCACGAAGGTCAATATCGGCGATCGGGAGAACCCTACATCGCCCATCCTGTGGCGGTTGCAGACTTAATCCGTGATTTAGGAGGCGGTAGCGCCATGATTGCTGCTGGCTTCCTCCACGATATTATAGAGGATACGGAGGTAACTGGCGAAGAAATTGAAGCCCAATTTGGCGAAAGTGTCCGTCATCTGGTGGAAGGGGTGACAAAACTTTCTAAATTTAACTTTTCCAGCAAAACCGAACGTCAAGCGGAAAACTTCCGACGGATGTTTTTGGCGATGGCGAAAGATATTCGAGTGATTGTGGTCAAGCTGGCCGATCGCCTCCACAACATGAGAACCTTAGAACATCTTAAACCCGAAAAGCAAAAACAAATTGCTCTCGAAACTAGAGAAATTTTTGCTCCGTTGGCGAATCGACTAGGAATCGGGCGTTTTAAGTGGGAATTGGAAGACTTAGCCTTTAAATACCTCGAACCAGAGTCATTTCAAGAGATTAAAGCTCTTGTGGCTGATCGCAGAGCCGATCGAGAAACGAGGATTGAAAATGTGATCAATGTGCTGCGCGATCGCCTTGCCAAATCAGGAATTGAAGTAGAAGAATTAAAAGGCCGCCCCAAACATCTGTATGGCATTTATCAGAAAATGGTACAGCAGCAGAAGGAATTTGAGGAGATTTATGATTTAGCGGGTGTAAGAGCGATTTTGAAGACGCGAGAAGACTGTTATCGGGCGCTTGCGGTTATTCACGACGCATTTAAGCCGATTCCAGGCCGATTTAAGGATTATATTGGCTTACCCAAACCCAACCGCTATCAATCCCTCCATACCACGGTGATCGGGACTTATGGAAAACCGATCGAGATGCAAATCCGAACCTTGGAAATGCACCATGTCGCCGAATATGGGATTGCGGCCCATTGGTTGTATAAAGAAAGCGGGGGAGCGAGCGACTTTAAACCCACCGCAGAAGATGAAAAATTTACTTGGTTACGACAACTTTTAGAATGGCAAAATGACCTCAAAGATGCTCAAGAATATATCGAAAGCATCCGTGACAATCTCTTCGAGGATGATGTGTTTGTCTTTACCCCCCAAGGAGATGTGGTCGCGCTCTCTCGCGGTGCGACACCCGTTGATTTCGCCTATCATATCCATACCGAAGTCGGAAACCATATCAAAGGAGCCAGGGTAAACGGAGGTTGGACGGTGTTAGATACCCCTCTCCAAAATGGCGATATTGTCGAGATTATCACCAGCAAAAACAGCCATCCCAGCTTAGACTGGTTAAACTTTGTCGTTACCCCCAGCGCCCGAAACCGTATTCGCCAATGGTATAAACGCTCTCATCGGGAGGAAAATATTGCACGAGGACGCAGTATGCTAGAAAAAGTGATTGGCAAGACAGGATCAGATTCGCTACTAAAATCTGAACGAATGCAGCGAGTTGCTGATCGATCCAATTATCAAACGGTCGATGATCTCCTAGCAGCGATCGGCTACGGCGAGATCACCACTAACTCTGTTGCTAGTAAACTGCGAGAAGAGTCTTTCCAAGAAGAAGCCGTGGAGAAGACGGAGGAGATGAAACCAGAAGAAACTATCCAAAGTCTTCCTACCACAACCTCCCGTCAAACTCAAACCTCTCACCCAGGCAAATCTCCCATTGCTGGGGTCGAAGGACTGATGTATCACCGCGCTGGCTGCTGTTGTCCCCTGCCAGGTGAACCGATTGTTGGTGTGGTGACGCGGACAAAAGGCGTGACAATTCACCGTCAAGATTGCTCAAACGTAGAAAATACAGACAGCGATCGCGTAATTCCTGTCGATTGGAATCCCACTAATGGCAATAACAGTCATAATCGCATCCCAACCTATACCGTTGATTTAGAAGTGGAAGTGATCGATCGGGTGGGGATTTTCCGCGATATTCTGGCTCGTCTGAGTGATCAGCGGATTAATGTCAGCAACGCCAGCGTTAAAACCGCCAAAGGAAAACCTGCGTTAATTAGCCTTTCCATTGAAGTCAAAGATCATCAACAAATGCAATACTCCTACAATCAGATCAAACAGATGAGTGATGTCTTAAAATTGCGTCGTGTCCATCATTGTAATGATTAGTGATGAGTTATTCATTTTTAAATGTAGTACATCAGATTAGCCTGCTGCTTATTATTACGTTGCTCTAATAGAGTCTGCAAATCATAAGTTTGCAACTGTGCTTCAATTTTCTGATCAATTTCTTGCCAAATATCTTGGACAACTGCTTGCTCAGGAGTGTGAATGGTTGGGGAATCTTGATGAGACACTTCTGACCCTTCCAGACACTTGACCAAATGGAGGAGTGTAATGTTCCAAGGCTCTCGCGCTAAGAGATAGCCTCCTTTAGCTCCTCGTTGGCTTTTGATCAGTCCTCCTCGGCGCAGTGTAGCCAGGAGTTGTTCTAAATATCGATCGGAGATATTTTGTTTCTCAGCAATTTGCCGAATTTGCATGGGTTCTTGTTTGTGATAGCTGGTTGCTAGTTCTAACAGCGCCAGCAAAGCATACTTAGTTTTACAGGAAAGTTCCACAATCAGCCGTTTATATATGATGAAAGAATATCAAAAGTATCAAGAATGTTTCAGATTAGAAATAGTTGAAAGCCCTAAACTCGCTCTAAAACACCGACACATTCTAAGTGTTTCGTCTGGGGGAATAAATCCAAACCCACCATATCTTTTAATTGATAGGTTTCTTGACATAACACCCGAAGATTTTGGGCAAAACTTTCGGGGCTACAACTGACATAAACTAAGAGTTGTGGCGGTGCTTGTAAGATTTGCTTGAGCACTTTTTTCGGCAGTCCACTCCGAGGCGGATCGACAATTAAACTCGACTTTTCTGAAGGAAGATCGCGCAGAAATTCTAACAGTTGATCCTCAGTGCGACCTTGGAAAATGCGGAGGTTTGAGATGCCTAAATTCTGTTGATTTTGTTTGGCTGCTTCAATGGCGAGGGGGTGTTCTTCAATGCCAATAATGTCTTTGACAAAAGGAGCGCTCATAATGCCAAATAAGCCCATTCCACAATAACTTTCTATTAAAATATCAGGACTAAAGTCTCGAATCGGACGCACCACTTGTTCAATTAAAGTGGGTAACATGGGAGTGCTTCCTTGCCAAAAAGCATGAGCAGGGACGACTAATTTATAGGGAATTCCTGTTAGAGGATGGGTTAATTCTTCGTTTAACCAAGCCACTTCTTCTGGGTTTGGGTTTTCAGGGCCAATATAAATTTCCCCAATTTTTGTGCCTCGAATTAAAACATTGAGGATACCTTTATTGGTAAAGTCTTGAAAATGCTTTTGACGTTGTTGTTGCAGTGCTTGATCCACACTTTCCACGCAGATGGGGCATTCTTTATTTCGCATCATATCCACCCCTAAAACTTGCCAGAATCCAGGTTCTCCAGGCCCATGCACTTTGATACTATTTCGATAGCGATAGGGGCTAGGAGAGCCAATAACCCCCCGCAGAGGTAAGGGATGAGCAGGGTGGTTGTCTTCAAAATAACTTTTGAGACGAGCTTCTTTGATTTCTAATTGTTTCTCGTATGTGATATGTTGAAATTGACAACCAGCGCAAGTGGTAAAGTGTTGACATTTTGGCGTTGCGCGATCGCTGCTCGGATTAATAATTTCCCTCGGTTGCAACAGAAGACGACGTTTCCAGTTACGAATGACTTCTCCGTGTATGGTTTCTCCTGGAATACTTCCAGGCACTAACACCGTTTTTCCTTGAACGGTGGTTTCTCCCAGATATTTATGATTAAAGCGCTCGATCGTGACTGTGAGCGCATCCCCTGGCTGTAATTCTCTGATATTAATCGTATCTTTTGACGTTACCATTAGGTTAATTTTATCAAGTGACAACCTCCCTCGCTCAGCAACAACCAGCAACCAGCCATCTGAAATTGATCACTGGTCACTGGTCACTGAACGATTAGACAGTTGCTAATTCAGGTTCAGGACGTTTGCTGTTGCGGATTCCCTCGATCGCGGTTGCATAATCATCCGCTTTGAAGACCGCAGACCCAGCCACGATCGCATTAGCGCCAGCTTCTAAGACTTCCCAAGTGTTATTAGTTTTCAGTCCGCCGTCAACTTCAATCCAAGGATCAAGTCCCCGTTCATCACACATCTCGCGTAACTGACGGATTTTAGGAACAACACTGGAAATGAATTTCTGTCCGCCAAAACCAGGATTAACACTCATAATTAAGACTAAATCGCACATATCTAGCGTATAGTCAATTAATTCCAGAGGCGTTCCTGGATTTAAGACCACACCCGCTTGTTTTCCTTCATTTTTAATTAATTGCAAAGTGCGGTGGAGGTGGGGAGAGGCATTGTGTTCCGCGTGAACGGAAATAATATCAGCGCCAGCTTTAGCAAAGTCTGCAACATATTTTTCGGGTTCGACAATCATCAAGTGAACGTCAAGGGGTTTTTGGGTGAGGGGACGAATTGCTTCCACCACCAAGGGACCGATGGTGATGTTGGGAACAAAGCGTCCATCCATGACATCAACGTGAATCCAATCAGCACCCGCTTGGTCAACGGCTTTAATTTCTTCTCCTAAGCGACTGAAATCAGCAGATAGAATAGAAGGGGCAATAACGATTTGTTTTTGACTCATTTAAACAATCCTCGATTATTTCTTATATTTAGTGACAATCTTAACAAAAACTTTACCATCCCTTCAGGACGTTCAGACAGTAAAACATGAAAAAAACTTTATTGGGAATCTTTAGCAGTTTGGGCGGATTATGCTTAATCAGCCCTCTTTCCGCGTTGAATGATTCGGTGGGGCAAGGGGGAATCAACGCCCATCGCCTCCATCAAGCGCCTCATAATCTCCTAGGACGCAAAATTGCCATCGGACAGGTGGAAATTGGCAGACCGGGGAAATTTGGCTGGGATAAAGCAGCAAAAGAAGATTATCCATTCAGTGTGGCTAACATTATTTATCGCGATCGCGTTGCCAATCCCAATCAGCACCTTGATTCCCATGCGGTCATGGTTGCAACTGTCATGGTTTCACAACAAAAAGGATTAATTGGGGTAGCACCCGAAGCCAACCTCTACAGCAGTGCGGTGGGGTCATTGCGTCAGGCAGGACAGCCTGAACAATGTCTCACCTCTCAATACACTGCACAGCAGAATGGGGGGGATGTGAGAGCGATTAACTTTAGTTTCGGTGAACCTTTAGACCGCGATCCGCGAGATAATGCGGAGTTAGATGGGGATGCGCTGTTAACTCGTTGTATCGACTGGTCAGCACGGGTGCATAATGTGTTGTATGTGATTGCAGGAAATCAAGGAAACGGCGGAATTGCCATTCCCACGGATCACTATAATGGGATTACGGTTGCTTATAGTACCCAACGAGATGGAAAGTTTACAAAGGTAGATTTTCCTAACCTCAGTGGCGAACCGCAAGGCATTGGTCGGCGCTTGGTGGAAAAGGAAATTAATACCCAAGGACGCACTGGGGTGAGTTTAGTCGCGCCAGGACATAAAATAAGCGTTTATCATCCAGAGCGAGAGATGGTGAGAGCCAGTGGGAGTAGTTTTGCTGCGCCTCATGTGACAGCAACCGTTGCTCTCTTACAAGAATACAGCGATCGCGCTCTCAAACGTCTGTCCAATTTAGAATCTTCCCCTTTCTCTCCCCGTTGGAGTCTGGACGCACGTCGCCATGAAGTGATGAAAGCAGTATTACTCAATAGCGCAGATAAAGTTGAGAGTCCTTCTTTACAGATGACCCGCACGCTTTATGGCAAAAAAAATCACACTTGGTTAGAATCGAGAGCCTACACTGATCCTGATTTTCCTCTCGATTTAGAACTCGGAGCAGGACATCTCAATGCCTTCCGCGCTTATCAACAGTTTAGCGCTGGACAATGGTCGCCAGAAAATTTAGTTCCTAATCTGGGCTGGGATTATAATCAAGTTGCTGTTAATTCTTTTCAAGATTATGAAATAGCACAACCTTTAAAAGCTGACAGTTATGCCACAATTACTTTAACTTGGGATCGGTTGATCGAACTTAAAGAGAAAAAGAATAATAATCAGTTTGATCTCGGAGAAAGTTTCCGCGATCGCGGTTTAAATAATCTCAATGTCTTTTTAATTCCCTTGGGAAATGAAGCTTTGGAAAAAAGCATCTGCGCTTCAGTGAGTGAAGTGGATAGCGTTGAACATATTTTCTGCAAAATTCCTGAAACAGGACGCTATAAAATCCGCGTTCAATTTACCCAAAAAGAACATAATCCCATTCAATCTTATGGTTTAGCTTGGTGGACTATTTCCGATTGAATTTGTTTCTGGACTTGTTCTAGATATTGTTTCACCGCTTGTCCTTCATTCCCAGGTAGAGGAAAGTCTCCTAACATTTCTAAGACTGTTCGATCGCTGTCTGAATTCATCTGGACTAACTCAGAATCGAGGGGTCGATCGTATTGCCAAAACTTTTCTAGATTAACCGTTGTCTCTGAGGATTGTATCTCAGGAGAATCAGTTTCTGTTTGAGAAGCAGGTGTTTCTATTTCTGGTAGGGTTTCGGAAGATTCCTCTGTGTTTTCTTGACGAATGTTTCTAATTTGGGCGAGGATTTCATCTTTGGTTTTTCCCCGCAATTGGAATAAAACAAAGGGGTCTTCACTAAAGCGATCGGCTAGTTCATAATAAACCGCAGCAATATGCTTACAAGGATTTTTCAGATCAGGACAATTACATCGGGAATGAACATCAGACAGAGAGAAGGGAAACAAACTTAAACCATTGGCGATAAAGACTTCTTCAATATTTTCTGGCATTTCTCCAGCTAATAACTGCGCCGAAAATATCGCTTTTTCCGCCAAACTTTGAATCACATAACGCCAATCTTCCTCACTAAAAGCATCCAATTTAATCCAGAGAGAATAAGGTTCATCGGCTGTTCCTTGGACTTCTGCGAGAACTTTCTCTCCTTCAAAGTCAATGCGAAGGATGTTCCCTTCTCTGGCGTAATTACGTCCTCTTTCTAATCGTTTTTTGAAGCGATATTTGTCTAATAAATCGAGCCATTGTAAGACCCACCATTGTCGTTCTGTCATTGTTATTAGTTATTGGTTATTGGTTATTCGTTCTTTGAAGTCCTATCTAAAACCGCGATCGGGCGAGATATTCATAGTAATCTTTCCTTCTTTCCCCCCTTTTCTAAGGGTAGGGCTGTTTCATTCTCGGTTAAGACTGAGGAGGAGAT
>CAYXDG010000087.1:0-13454 GCA_964463655.1 uncultured Dactylococcopsis sp. | reverse complement strand
GAGGTTTTGAAGTAAAGAATAGTCCAACATTTTCTTTTTCTAACTCCTTCGTCATCATCACGTTAACACATCACCTTTAATCATTAATAATCTTAGACCAGCCGTAAGAAACTAAGGTTGCAGTACCGATCGCGAAATTGAAATATGATATAATTTACTGTAGCAGAATTTGAGAAGAAGCGATGGAAACTGTTAGTGCGAGTAAAGCGAGAGATCATTTATTTAACTTATTGGAAGAGGTCAATAAAGATCATCTGCCACGAATGATTACCAGTCAAAAAGGGGATGCTGTTTTATTATCCAAAGAGGATTGGGAGAGCTTACAAGAAACACTTTATTTGCAATCTATCCCTGGTTTGGTCGAATCAATTAAAGAAACTGAACAAGCTGATGATTGGGTGTCAGAGGAAGATTTTTTGAAGGCTTTAGATGGTTTGGAAGATTGAATTTAGCCGTAGTGTTCTTAAAGATGCAAAAAAGTTAAAATCAGCTAATTTGGAAGGAAAGTTTAAAGAATTGCTTCAACTTCTTAAGTCTAATCCATACCATCCTCCTTATAAAAAACTGTCTGGTAATCTCAAAGGTTACTATTCAAGACGAATTAACATTAAACATCGTTTGGTCTATTCAGTGAATAATGAAACTAAAACAATTAGAATTGTTTCAGTTTGGTCACATTATGAGTAATTGCGAAATTAAAAGCTGGTGGGCGAGGCAAACCCTACGACTAAACACAAAAAAATGAGACGATCGCGCGATCGTTCCGTATTAAAAAAGCCCCTTAACCCCCAAATTTTGGGGAATTTAAGGGACTGTCGTTTTAGAGTTTGCCTTGTTCACCTAACAAGATATAACCATTAGACAAACACAAAGTCGCTATTGCTTAATGTAGTGCTGTCAATGTTGAGTAAGACTGCTAAATTATCGCCATTAAACGCGATCGCAGCATCGTCTCCATTTTGTGAGATATTGAGATCGCTGATCTCTGTTGCACCTAATCCCGCAACACCAAGCACATCCTCACCAGCAGTGAAATCAGTGATAGTATTAGCAGCAAAAGGAACACCTGCATTAGCAATCCAAAATTGGTCAGCATCAGCACCGCCAGTAATTGTACTTTCGCCACTTTCTTCACCGAGGAAGAAGCGATCGCTGCCATCACCGCCAATTAAGCGATCGTCATTACCATTGAAGAAGTCATCGTCACCGTCACCACCATAAGCGCGGTTACCACCTTCGCTGAGAGTTGCATCAAGGATGTCGTTACCAGACCCCCCAAAAAGGCGATCGAGAGTCCCTGCAAAGAGTTCATCACTGTCACTGCCAGTGTAGAGGCGGTTACTGCCTTCACCAACAGAAGCATCAACTAAGTCGCTTCCTTCCCCTGTAAAGGTCAATTCATTGCCAGCTGGTTCAAAAATATCTGCTTCTAAGCTACCAAAAACAGGTGCAGCAGAGCCTTCAGGAATCTCTTCTTCTTGTACCCCTAAACGCGGGTCAAGATCAAGGGGTTCGTCTAGTTCGATGAGGACAATCTCATTATTATCGATTTCTGGGGGACGACCCACTGAGAAAGGATAGTTGTTGTCATTTGCCACTAAAATTGTGTTTTCGTCAATGACTAAGACATCTTCAATGGTGACAAAGGGCATGGTGTAAGTGGTTTCCCCATCGCCATTGAGATCATCAGGATCAGGGATGTTGAGCAGATCAACCAGTTCTACTTTCTCCACAAAGCCATTTTCATCTATGTTGGAGAAATCAACCTTAAAGATTTTCTTGAAGCCATCAAGGTCAGCTTGGCTGCCATCCCGTTCGATGACGAGAAATTCATTTTCGTTGATGGGAGTGAAATCCCCGATCGCGTGGCTGGGGTCTTCTGTACCATAAAACCCAACAATCCCTTGATATTCTCCGCTTTCGAGGTCAAACTCATAGATGCGACGAGAGTTCTCTGGATCGCCCAATACAGGTCCTTCTAAGAGAGGATAAGCGGTGCTGCGATCGGGGCTGAACGCCATCCCTTCAAACCCGCGAGATTGGGGTAAATTTGGCTCTTCCACTAAAGTTTCTAACACGATGCTTCCTGTGGCTGGGAAGTCTGTAAAGAAACCATCAACGCCTAACTCAATCAATTGTTCAAACTCTTCCCCTGGGGTTTGAGGCGTTCCATCTTCCTCTAGAGTTAAGAAACGTTCCTCATTGCGAAGGGTGTAAGGATGAATTTGGAGATCAGATTGACGCGCCCATTCTACAAAAGGACGAATTTCACCAGTGAGTTGGGTTGTAATTTCGGCTTCCCCATCACCATTACCATCCACAGGAGTCTCTAGAGGTTCACGAAGGATAAAGCTATTTTTCCAGGGGCCAATTCCTTCAGCGTAGGCTTCTCCAATCTCTTCAAAGACTTCTAAGCTGGCTAAATCTTGATAAGTGGTATCAATGCCAAAGTTGGGAACAATATCCACGAGATCGCCGTAGATATCGCGAGCATCTTCTGTGGTAAAGTCAGGATCGCTGAAGTTAGCAACAATATCAAAAGGAACAGAGAAACCTCCCCCTCCTTCATTGATAAACGCATCTTCCACATCGCCATAAAGTTGAACCAGAGGCAAGTCGCTTAAACTTCCCCGTTCTACTAAATCGAGGGAGAAAGCCAAAAATTCAGTCTCTTGACCGGGGTTAAAGTTATTATCGCTGACAATGATTAAAGACTGGCTGCCATCAGGGAGTATGGGACCGAGGATCATGGCTTCGTCGTTATCCACATCAACGCCAAAATCGCCACCGACACCAAATTCCTCGCCGACACCCAAGTCAGCAATTAAACGCTTATCAACGGCGAGGTCTTCTAAATCTTGTCCAACAAGCGTATCAAGGTTGCTGACATCGGTTGCATCACTGACATTGATTTCATAGAGACGGATATTGTTTCCTAAACCAGAGGTGAAAGACCGTTCTAAGGCGAGTAATGTGCCTTGATCATCGATCGCCAATAACTCTACTAAACCATGATTGTCAGGGATAGAATCAGTGAGATAGACAAACTCAGCAACTGGCTGTCCAGTAGCAAGGTCGTATTGAATAATCCGAGAAGCAGTGGCGCTGCCTTCAGGAAGCTCTGCTAGTATATCTTGGACTAAACTTGCTTCTGTTGCTGTATAAAGTGCTGTATTATCTGGGGTAATAGTCAGGCTTTCAAACGCTGCATTATTGATAATGCCACTGCTTCCATCCTCTGTGGGTAAAAACTTCTCAGGGATAGGTAATTCTGAGAGTTGTTGACCATCCAGACCCAAGTTATTGACAAAGGGATCAATTAAGTTGTTTGTATCTCCTTCAGAAGAGATGAACAGTGTACCATCATCAGCAAGGGCAATGCCTTCTGGGTCAACGCTGCCACTGGGGAACGGATCGCCATTTTCATCAGTGAGAGTGGTAACATTCAAGAAGGCAACATCGCCATCATCAAGAGACCCATCACTGAGATCGATGGTTAATTCGTAGAAACGAGCATCATTAACATTGCTGCGATCGTCCGATAAGCTGTAATAGACATTGCCATTAGCATCGTAGGTAATGCCCGAGAGTCCACCGACTTCTGTTCCTTCAAAGGTAAAGCCTGTCTCAAAAATCTCTTCCCCAATAAAGTCAATACCCGTGACAACTGCGGTGTTGAGAGTCTCTTGCAGTTCAAGCAGGTTTTGCAATTCAAAAGACTGAATGAAAATGCGATCGGGATCAGTAAAGCCAGTCTCAACCAAGGTTTCCACTAAAGGCTCTTCTAAGGATAATCCTTGTTGATCGAAGAAGGTCGGATGTTTGGTTTCTGGATAAATCCCCACTTGAATCCCTGTTTCCGCTTCCACCTCTTGCACCAGTTCGATGACTTCCTTAAACGTGGGAATTTCAAACTCGTCATTAAAAGATTGATCGCGAAAATCACGGGGTTGACGGGCGCGGACATTCTCTTTAATTTCTTGTAGAGTAAAGTCTTCAGCGAACCAACCGCCTACTAACTGACCATCTAAGTTTTTAACGGTGACGCGATCGGCAAATTGAGGCAAATCAGCAATATTGGTGGTTAGAGTGCTATCTTGCTTGACAATGGGATCACCATTCTCATCTTGAGCAATGTTGCCATCCTCATCCAGTTCCACTTGCGCTAAGGTGGGTTCATGACGGGCAATTAAAACCCCATCGCTGGTGGTTACGAGATCAGGTTCAACAAAATCAGCCCCTTGGAAAATAGCAGCACGATAGGCAGCTAAGGTATGCTCAGGGAAATCGCCACTCGCGCCACGATGAGCAATGACTAGGGGCGGTTCTTCAGTAAGGGTGTTAAAGTCAAAATCGCCGCTTTGAGGAGAGCGTACATCTTCAGAGACTAACGCATCCCGAACAGGGTCAGCAGTCCGAGGGAAGTCTGTAAAGAAGCCATCAGCACCGATTTGAATTAACTGTATAATCTCTGCTTCAGGGGTTTGCGGTGTTCCATCGGCTTCAAGGGTTAAGAAGCGCTCTTCATCTCTTAAAGTATAAGGATGAACTTGCATTCCTGCATCATGAGCATCCTCAATGAAGGAAGTAATTTCTCCTGTGAGTTGAGTAGTAATTTCGGCAACGCCGTCCCCATCACCATCAACAGGGGTGTCGAGAGATTCCCGCAGGAGGATATTATTTTTCCAAGGGCCAGCGCCTTCTGCATATTGTTCGCTGATGATTTGGAGAAACTCAGGGCTGTCTAGGTCGCTGTAAATGGTATCTTCAGAAAGAGGATTTTCGGCTGCATCGAGGAAGTCTTGTCCGTAAATGGCTGCTAAATCATTTCCTTGCTGAACATTAAAGCGAATGTCGAAGGGAACGGAGAAACCACTAGCAGGACTTGCAGAAGCGGTGGTGTTGCCATACAGTTGAACGAGAGGAAGATCGCCTAGTCCTGCATCATCTAATAGTCCTTGCAGTTCGATTAAGTTTTGGAACTCAAAAGACTGGATAAAGATGCGATCGGGGTCAGTAAAGCCTGTGTCTTGTAAGGTTTGAATTAAAGGCTCTTCTAGAGATAACCCTTGTTGGTCAAAGAAGGTAGGATGTTTGGTTTCTGGATAAATTCCAATTTCTTGTCCTGTTTCGGCTTCTACCTCTTGCACCAGTTCAATCACCTGCTCTAAACTAGGGATTTTGAAGATATCATCAAAGGCAGGATCCCGAAAATCAAGGGATTGACGAGCGCGGACGCTTTCTTCGAGTTCAGCGAAGGTAAAGTCTTCCGCAAACCATCCTCCTACTAATGTTCCATCTAAGTTTTTAACGGTGACGCGATCGGCAAATTCAGGGAGATCAGCAACATTCGTGGTTAAGGTATTGTTTTGCAAAACAATGGGATCGCCATTTTCATCCCGTACAATTTCTCCATTTTCGTCCAATTCCACTTGCGCTAAGGTAGGTTCATGACGGGCGATTAAGAGACCATCACTGGTACTAACAAGGTCAGGTTCGATGAAATCAGCCCCCTGCGCGATCGCGGCTTGATAAGATTCTATAGTATGCTCTGGGAAATCGCCACTCGCTCCACGATGACCGATGACTAAGGGGTCTTGTCCGTTTAGTGTATTCAGTTCAGTCAAGCTAGGAGTCGCAATGGGCGCTTCTAACAGTTCTCCTTCCTCATTAAAATGCAGGAGATAGGGGCCAAACTCCTCTCCTACCCAGATATCACCATTATTATCAATGACAAAGGATTCAATATCAAAATCAGCCCCTGTGAGGAGTCGTTCTGAAGTCTCTTCGTTTGTGATGGGGAAAGAAATCAGATTGTCAGGATCGGAAAACTGGATAAAGTCTTCGACTGCAACACTAGCATCCCCTGTTTCTGTTCCTGCAAAGTTAGGGTCAAGCTGATAAATACGAAGGAGATAATCGCTGCTGTTTCCTTCAGCACCAAATCCATTATCAGAGAGAAACCAAAACTTTCCATCTGCATCAGGGGCAAATTGTACTCCGCTAAAGCCTTGGACAGGTTGACCTTCAAAGGGACCAGTCCGTCCATTGGCTGAAAGACCTTCCCCTGCTGGGGGACCCTCGGCAAACGTATCTGCTGGTAAAACGGCAAATCCTTTTAACATGATTAAAACCTTGAGAATGATTAAGATGAACTATATTAGAGATTCTCACAGCAGGATTAATTTACTCTTACGAAAGCGTTAAGAGAAGACTGTCGAAATATTACGAAAAGATTAATTTCCTGTGGAAGCGATCGCGCTGAGGGCTTTAATCATAAGTGTGGGCAGTTTAAAAGAAGTGTTTCTCCGTTGAGAAGCTGATGATTCCCAAAAGATTTTTCGCTAAGCTCGTAAATAGTCTTAAACGAGAAAATGATTTTAATGAAGCAGCAAACTCAAGTTTCGACCTCTTCTGCGGTTACCTTACAAGTGTCTCCCGCGCAAGTCATGCGGGGAAATGGGATTATTGCTCAAGCGGGGGAAAATCTCGCTCAGTTGGGGAAACGTCCTCTTATTATTGGCGGCGATCGCGCTTTAAATCTGATTCAATCCTACCTCAACCCTGTCTTAGAAGCACACAAACTGACCGCAGCGATCGCATCCCACTATCCCGACTCCTGTGAAGCCTCCCAGAAAGCCCTACACGCTCGGATTGCTGACCATAACGCTGACTTCATCATCGGTGTTGGCGGGGGAAAAGCACTGGATATGGCGAAATTGGTCGCTTATGAAGCGAGCTTACCCATTGTTACTATTCCCACCTCCGCAGCAACTTGCGCTGCTTGGACAGCCCTCTCTAACATTTACACAGAAAAGGGAGCATTTCAATATGATATTCCTCTCCCTGAAGCGCCAAACTTGCTTCTCCTCGACTATGATTTAATTGCCACAGCGCCCAAACGGACATTGATTGCAGGTATTGGTGATGCCCTTGCCAAGTGGTATGAAGCGGGAGTCAGTAGCGGAGATTCTACAGCGACTTTAACCATTGCTGCGGTACAACAAGCAAGGATATTAAGAGATATCTTACTACAAAAATCCGCGATCGCGATCGAAAATATTGGCGGAGAAGTCTGGCGAGAAATTGTTGATGCAACGGTCTTACTCCCAGGAGTCATCGGCGGTTTGGGTGGGGCTAACTGTCGCACGGTGGGAGCGCACGCCATCCACAACGGCTTAACCCATCTCGAAGCGACTCACGACATCCTACATGGGGAAAAGGTCGCTTATGGCATTTTAGTGCAGTTGCGCCTAGAAGAAATGGTTGCTGATAACCAACTTGCAGCCTCAGCGCGAGAACAATTATTGCAGTTTTATGCTGAAATTGGTTTACCAAAGAGCCTCGAAGATATAGGATTAAAAGACATCACCTTGACACAATTGCAGCAAGTGGCTACTATTGCTTGTGCGCCTGATTCCGACATCCATCGCCTACCCTTTCCTGTGGATGAAACCGAATTACTAGCAGCAATGGTTTCCACTACTATTAAAGCCCATAAAAAAGCCGCTTCTGTGAGCCAAGAGAGTTGAAACAAAAAAGATCACAATGGGATATTTACCTCGCCCTGCTGACCGCTTAAATGCTCTTCCTCCCTATGTTTTTGCTCGTCTTGATGAATTAAAGGCAAAAGCTAGAGAGCAAGGCTTAGATTTAATTGATTTGGGAATGGGAAACCCTGATGGGCTGGCTCCCCAACCTGTGATTGATGCAGCAACCAAAGCCCTGCAAGTTGCCGAAAATCATGGGTATCCCCCTTTTGAGGGGACGAGTTCTTTTCGCAGCGCGATCGCGCGGTGGTATCATCGACGCTATGGGGTGAATCTCTCTCCAGAGTGTGAGGCGTTACCCTTAATTGGTTCAAAGGAAGGCTTAACCCATCTGGCGTTAGCTTATATTAATCCAGGGGATGTGGTGTTAGTTCCCTCCCCCGCCTATCCCGCCCATTTTCGCGGGCCCCTCATTGCTGGGGGAAAATTGCATCAGATGGTTTTAACCCCTGAAAAAGGCTGGCTGATTGATTTATCCGCCATTCCTGAAAGCGTTGCTCAACAGGCAAAAATCCTTTATTTCAATTATCCCAGTAATCCAACCACAGCCGTTGCACCTAGAGAGTTTTTTGAGGAAATTGTCGCCTTTGCTCATCATTATTCTATTATGTTGGTGCATGATCTCTGTTATGCCGAATTAGCTTTTGATGGCTATCAACCCACCAGTCTTTTAGAAATTCCCAACGCGAAAGAAATTAGTGTTGAATTTCATACTCTTTCTAAAACTTACAATATGGCAGGATGGCGGGTTGGTTTTGTGGTCGGAAACAGTAAAATTATTCAAGGGCTACGAACTTTAAAAACGAATATGGATTATGGGATTTTTTCCGCCGTCCAAGCAGCAGCAGAAACCGCTTTAGAGTTACCCGATTATTATGTTGAAAAAGCACAGAAACGCTATCAGCAACGGCGGGATTTTTTAGTGGAAGGACTGGCAAAATTAGGCTGGAACATTGAGAAACCCAAAGCGACTATGTATTTATGGGTTCCCTGTCCAGAGGGGGAAAATTCCACTGATTTTGCTTTAGATACTCTACAGAA
The DNA here is from genome assembly GCA_964463655.1 of uncultured Dactylococcopsis sp. Classification (GTDB taxonomy): domain Bacteria; phylum Cyanobacteriota; class Cyanobacteriia; order Cyanobacteriales; family Rubidibacteraceae; genus Halothece. The sequence goes on along the minus strand of CAYXDG010000087.1, from coordinate 4,863 downwards.
AACAGGGGTTGTCGTAACGCCTGGGAATGCCTTTGGGGAAGCTGGGGAAGGCTATGTTAGAATTAGTTTAATTGCCGATCTCGATCGCCTACAATTGGTTTTAGATCGCTTTCAACAAGCGGGAATTTACTATGACAGTTCGACACCGCTCACCGTAAATTGAATCAACGCGCTCATTAGCCTATTCTAAGCTAAGACGCATTTAAATCGGGGATTCTTAAGTTAGGTGAAAAAACTGATCATCCCTACCGTTCCCTGTTCCCTGTTCCCTTCTCTCCACAAACCCATTTAGATGCGCGGGCAGCTTAATCTCCAAAAGGATTAAAATGTTTGATCAAGATAGGCTGTTAAGCGTTTTTTCGTCCGTTCATTTTCTTCAGGACTTCCCACCGTAATTCTGATACCATTAGCCGTATGACGCAATAATGTCCCTTGCTGATGTAACGTTTCAACCAGCTTTTGTTGTTGCTGATACGGTTCGACACCGCTCACCGTAAATTGTGAGTCAGCAGTGGGAAGATTGAGCCGCACATAAAGAAAATTGGCAGCACTTTCCCACACTTTTAGACGCTGGTCTGAAGCCAAAAACTGATATAATTTATCTCGTTCTGCTTGCGTTTCTTTGATGTTTGATAATAAATGTTCTCGGTTTTGTAACGCAGCGATCGCAGCAGCTTGAGAAAAACTGGGAAGATTATATGGGAGACGAATTTTTTCCAATGCTTGCGTGAGTTGTGGATGCGCGAGACAATATCCCACGCGATGCGCTGCCAGACGAAAGGCTTTCGAGAATGTCCGTAAAATCCCCCAGTTTGGGTGCTGAGGAAGATCAGCAATCAGAGAATGTCCGCTATACTCATAATAGGCTTCATCAATGACAACCAGAATGTCTTTTGGGAGTTCTTTCAACCACTCAATTTCAGAAGCGGTGAGTGGGTTTCCAGTGGGGGAGTTGGGATGGACGACAAAAATTACTTTGACAGGGTGTCCGCTAGCAGTTGCTTGCGCGATCGCCTGTTCTGCTTGTCCCCGTTTGATGGTAAAATCAGTTTCTGATCGGGGAATAGAAATTGTTGTAATACCCAAGGTTTGGGCTAAAATTTTATACATGGAGAAAGTCGGTTCAGCAATGAGGATTGAAGCGTTCGTTCCCACACAAGTCGCGATGAGGAGAGAACGAATTAATTCATCTGACCCATTTCCCACTGAGATATAATCATTGGTCACGAAATCAGCACTTGTTTCTTGAACGTATTGCGCGATCGCCCCTTGAAGTTTTTCATGACTCCCATCAGGATAACGATGGGTTTTAAGCAATTGCTGGTATTGCCAAGCTAATTTTTCCTTAATTTCAGGGGGAAGATTATAAGGACTTTCATTAGCATCGAGTTTGTCAGCATCTAACGGCGTTTCCACCTCGTTCGCGTGCGAAGAATACGCCAAGAGTTGAGTAATTTCAGGACGAATGAAGTTAAACACAGTTTGATTGATCATAATTGGTTTTTCGGAAGAGGGATTTTCATTGTACCCAAACTTCTGGTGTATCTGAGAAAGGATTTTCAGACATTAGTTGCCATCAATCCCTTCCTTTGCGAAGATAGAATTATTAAGATACCTTGAAATGCAAGCAACTAAATGTAAACAGAGCCGAAGTAATAGGCTACTCCCGCAAGTGTAGCAGTATTTAACATGAAATTTATGCCAAAACAAAAAAGACCCCGTTATGATGCCAAAGCGATCGCGCAACAATACCGTCAATCTCCTTTACGAGTCATTGGACGGATGTTAACAATTGTTTGGGTTTTAGGAGGATTTTTCCTCCGTCTTAAGTTAGATCAGTGGCGCAATGTGGAAGAAAAAAATAAATACAAACGAGCAAAAGAATTAAAAGAAATCCTCACCAAACTCGGACCCACTTACATTAAAGTCGGACAAGCACTTTCTACTCGTCCCGACTTGGTGCGAAAAGATTTTCTCGAAGAGTTGACCAAGTTACAAGACCAACTTCCTCCGTTTGATAGCGCGATTGCTTTTCAAACTATTGAAAAAGAACTGCAACGTCCTGTCCAAAAAGTTTATCGCAAAATTTCTCCTCAACCGATCGCAGCAGCCAGTTTAGGGCAAGTTTATCGTGCTGTTCTTTACACTGGAGAAGAAGTAGCGGTTAAAGTTCAACGACCGAATTTAGAGCCTATCCTGACCCTCGATTTATACATTATGCGTTGGTGGGTCAGCAGAATTAAAGATTGGCTTCCCCTCAACCTTGGACATGATTTAACCCTGATTATCGATGAATTTGGGATTAAGCTCTTTGAAGAAATTGACTACATAAATGAAGCCAGAAATGCAGAAAAGTTTGCTCTTAACTTTCAAAATGAACCCACGGTTAAAGTGCCTAAAATTCATTGGGACTATACAAGCTATTGTGTTTTAACTTTAGAATGGATTAACGGGTTTAAGCTCACTGATATTGATCGCATCAAAGCAGCCAATCTTGAACAAAATCAATTAATTGAAATTGGCGTTGTTGCGGGTTTAAGACAACTTTTAGAACATGGCTTCTTCCATGCTGATCCTCATCCTGGAAATTTATTTGCCATGTCAGATGGACGCATGGCTTATATTGATTTTGGCATGATGGATCAATTAGAAGAAAAAACTAAAGAAACCATTGCTAGCTCAGTTGTTCATCTGCTCAATCGCGATTATGAACGCTTAGCAGAAGATTTTATGGTACTAGGATTTCTCGCTCCTAATACGGAGATTGAACCGATTCTACCCGCTTTAGAACAGGTGTTAGGAAATGCTATGGGAGAAAGTGTTAAAAACTTTAACTTCAAAACCATCACCGATCAATTCTCAGAATTGATGTATGAGTATCCTTTCCGAATTCCTGCTAAGTTTGCGCTCATTATTCGCTCATTAATTACTCAAGAAGGTCTCGCTTTAACTCTTGACCCTGACTTTAAAATTGTCGAGGTTGCTTATCCTTATGTCGCTCAACGATTGCTGCGAGGAGAGTCTCCAGAAATGCGTCGGCGTTTGATTGAAGTCTTATTTAAAAATGGAAAATTCCAATGGCAGCGCTTAGAAAACATGATTGCGATCGCGCGAACTAATAATGAAAACTTTGATTTACTGCCAACTGCCCGTTTAGGTTTACAATATTTGTTATCCCAAGAAGGAAACTATTTACGACAACAATTATTGTTAGCTCTAACTGAAGACGAACAATTGCAAACAGAACAAGTTCAACGACTCTGGGATTTAGTCAAAGAAGACCTACAACCCGCTAAATTATTTGATGTTGCTTTAAACAGTTTGCGGGAAATGTCCACTGAACAAGTGGCAGCAATTCTCCCAACAGCAATTCCTAATCATTCCTTAGAAAATTAATTGAGAAATATGTATCCTAACCTTTTTGCTCAACCCCCTTATTTACTTCTCTTGCTTGGCATTTTAATCAGTGTTAGTTGTGGTACAGCCTTTCAAAAGGTCTTAAAACAAAATGTCCAACAATGGTATCGCACAGCAAAAGAGGAAGATAATCCAATTGAAACCAAAGCCCTCTTTTTTCCTTTTATTGGCATTTGTGCTGGTATCTTTGTTTTCTTAGCTGGAGGCTTACAAATTGTTGCTAATAATTGGACAATCTCGAACGCAATTTCGCTTCCTCTGAGTCTTTTAACAGGACGCTTGGTGTGGTCTCAATTGCAAGTTTTACTCGTCAAACTCCAAGAAGGAGGCTCAAAAGCAATCGATTTAGACAACATCTTTTAATCTCTCTGGTCGGATGGAAATAATCTATCCGACGCTCTCTTTTTCCATCTAAAAAACTAGAACTTAAAATTGTTATATTTCTTCATATTTGACGAGCTTGCCTCATTCTAGCCAATTCCTCTTGATCAGTAATCTTTGTTGTGCTATACTTAAAGAGTATGGATCGCCATTGTGTTTAAATTGCCCGTGTAGATGACTAAGTTCCAGATAACCCGTTAAAAGCCTGCTTGATTTTATCATCAAACTAGGAACGAATGAGACCAATTTTTTTGTTAGGGTTTGATGACAGATTTGACAAAATCATAATTTTGTGGTATGAAGACAAATTTCCAAAAATCAAGTCGGGTGGAAATAACCACCCGACTGTCATTTTATTAATTAGTTTTGAAAGTAAGGGGGTTCGTTACCAGGAGTCCATTTGATATTACAACCAATACTGGGTTTTTGGTCTGGACTGATGGATTCATCTGCGAGAACTTTTTCAATGGCTGCCCGTAAATCTTTCCCATTGACAGGTTGGTCATTGCCAGGACGACTATCATCAAGTTGTCCCCGATAGACGAGGGCGCGATCGCTGTCAAATAGGAAGAAATCAGGTGTACAAGCTGCGGTATAGGCTTTAGCAACTTCTTGGGTTTCGTCATAACAAAACGGGAAGTTAAACCCTTCTGCTTGGGCCATTGCTTTCAAGTTTTCTGGGGCATCATCGGGATGAGTCTCGATGCTATTAGAACTAATGGCAACGATTCCCAAACCTTGATCCCTGTAATCTTTTCCAATACGAGCTAACTCGGATTGAACGTGCTTGACAAAAGGACAATGTTGGCAAATAAACATGACTAACAAGCCTTTTTTTCCAGCAAACGCATTGAGAGAAATGGTTTCTCCAGAGACTGTATCGGGTAACTGAAAGTCTGGGGCTTTTGTTCCCAATTCCAACATAGTCGAAGCGGTTTTAACCATATAATTGACAACTCCTTAATCAATTCAAATCAGTTCTATATTCAAGCATAGATTAGCTCACTGATAGCAGCAGCATCCTCTGTTTCTTCTACCATTTCTTCTTCAGTAGCAGATTGAACC
>CAYXDG010000086.1:0-13564 GCA_964463655.1 uncultured Dactylococcopsis sp. | reverse complement strand
TAAACCATTGACGTTTCCAAACAGGGTAAATAAAAGTCTTGTATAAGATTATCACGATCGCTGCGATATTCCTCTGCAACTTGTAGATTACTAAGCATTCAATTGATTAATCCTTATCCTTGTTCATCTGCTAGAACCTAGAGAAATTAACCTTTAACCTCTCTCATTTTCCCTAGGGATATCCTCTAACTGATGATGAATTTTCTTGATGCTTCCTTCTAGTCCCCGCATTTGATTAAATAGCGCTTTCCAAGAGTGTTTTAAGTCTTCTAGTTCATCTTTTAAGGGAGTAATCACAACGGTTTCTAAGGTATCAATTCTCTGATCGACATATTGAATCTGTTTCTCTAGTTTCTCCTCAGTTGTGCGATCGAGCGATGGAGATGCTTGAGCAGCGATTTCTAATGTTTTTTCAACGGCTTCTAATCGGTCTAAAATCATTTGTTGATCAGGAAAATTCAGATTTGATGCAACTTTTTCGTCAGTCAGATATTCATCAATCCAACTTTGAATGACTTCTGTCATGGTTAGACCATTGGCTTTAGCTTTCGCAAAAAAAGCGTCTCGTTTGGCTTGGTCGATTCTAACTTTCAGAAATTTTATGGTCATTTTTCATCAGATTTTCTGTGTTATTTGCTATTGATTGCCCCTTTTCAAAGGGGATGTTATTTTGCTCAAGCCCCCCAAAATTGGAGGTTAGGGGGGCTTTTACCCTTAATCTACCTGCTTAGCCACTAAATCATCAAGACATCCTTGCATTTTGTGATAAACTTCTTGATAGCAAGCCTCAACATAAGTGCGATCGCGCAGAGCTTCTCGACCCGATCGCGGAAAGTAAATTGGTGGACAAACTCGCGTATAAATTTGTGTGGGAAAAGGAAGATTGGGCGCAAACCCGACACCTAACCCCCAAGGTAACCCCAAATAAATGGGAAAAACGCGGTTTAGGGGAGAAGTCCCATCCACTATTCCCACTTCCCCTAAAAAGGTCATTAACTCCTTACAATCGGTGAGAACAATTAAGGTTTCATGAGCGCCCACAGATACCAAGGGGATAATGGGAACATTTTCTCGTATGGCAAGTTTAACAAAGCCTTTACGCCCTGCAAATTCAATCTGATGGCGTTTGCTGTAAGGTCGAAATAAATCGTCAACACCCCCTGGATAAATCAACACAGGGGCCCCTCGGCGTAAGGCTGCGATCGCGATCGATGGGACTGCGGGAACTGCGCCCATTCTTGTGACAGAAGTCAGAGTCTGACGGGAAGAAAAAGCCTCTCGTTGCATTAACCCATAGACGGGACGATCAGCCCCAAACCGACGCAACCAATCATACAAGAACATGGAAAGGTCAGGAGAGGCTAAACCGCCATTATGAGACCCAATGAGGAGAAAACTTCCCTGGTCTGGGATATTCTCCCAACCCTCTGTCTGGACACGAAAATAGAGGTGATAGAGTGGTGCAAAAACGGGCAACAGCGATCGCAGTGATTCAGGATCGCGCTGAGCAAGGAGTTCTTCTACGGAGTAGCCCCAAAAATTCATGAAAATTGACCTTCAGCATCATGATCGGTTCTGTTAAGAATTATAACGACTCAGCAGAGGTGAATGTTCGATCGCCTTTCCGACTGATTGAAATCATTGATAGTGATTCCAAGCACGAATAAGGTTGGCTGATCAAAGTCCCCAAACTTGGGGGAAAAATAATCAACAAATCACTGGAAATTGTTATCGCTGATTTGATCAAAAACTTGCTATGATATGATTATAATTCTCTATTTAATGATTCCCAAAAAGATTAGGCAAAAACCTAAAAACCTGTATCATTTTTACCCTATTGTATCATTCAAAAATGGATCAATTAGCAGAACAGATTTGGCAAAAGATTCTAGAACAGTTACAACCGCAATTGAGTCCACCCACCTTTGAAACTTGGGTAAAAACCGTTACCCCACAAAGCCTCAATAATAATTGTTTAGTGATTTGCGCGCCTAATCTCTTTTCTCGAAATTGGCTACAAAAATACTATTTTGATCTGATTACCAAAACCGTGCAAGAGGTAACTAACTCTGATTTAACTGTTCAAATTACCATTCCTTCTGCTAGTGCTAACTCTGAGGAAATTCCTGTTACTTGGTGGAAACAGAAAAGCGACTCTACGGTTAGTTTGTCGGGTGAAGAAACATTTAAAAATAGACTGAATCCAAAACATACATTTTCGGATTTTGTTGTTGGGCCAAATAATCGCATGGCGCACGCTGCGTCTTTAGCAGTTGCGGAATATCCAGGAAGAGAATTTAATCCGCTTTTTATTTGTGGGGGAGTGGGGTTAGGAAAAACCCATTTGTTACAAGCGATCGGGCATTATCGTCTAGAATTATATCCCCATTCCAATGTTTTTTATGTTTCCACTGAGCAATTTACCAATGATTTAATTAATGCGATTCGCTGTGACCAATTGCAACAATTTCGAGAACATTACCGCGCCGCCGATATTCTCCTGATTGATGATATCCAATTTATCGAAGGAAAAGAATATACTCAAGAAGAATTTTTTCATACCTTTAATACCCTTTATGAAGCGAGAAAGCAAATGGTTTTAGCTTCTGATCGCCCTCCGAAACAAATTCCCAGTTGTTCAGAAAGATTATCTTCTCGCTTTGCAATGGGATTAATTGCAGATATTCAGCCGCCAGATTTAGAAACTCGCATGGCAATTCTACAGAAAAAAGCAGAGTCAGATCAGATTCCATTATCCCCACAAGTAATTGAATATTTAGCCAGAAATTATCCCTCCAATATTCGAGAATTAGAAGGAGCTTTAACTCAAGTTGTCGTCCATTTATCCCTTTCTGGACTCCCATTAGATTTAAATCATGTGACTTCCCTTTTGCATCCTCAAAAAGCCAAAGTCTCCACATCTCCTCAAAGAATTTTACAGATTATTGCTGATTACTTTCAGGTTTCTTTAGAAGATTTAAAAGGGAGTTCTCGACGCAGAGAAATTAGTTCAGCCAGACAAGTTGGAATGTATTTGATGCGTCAACATACTAATTTAAGTCTCCCAAAAATTGGCGAAGTTTTTGGCGGAAAAGATCATACAACGGTGATGTATAGTTGTGAGAAAGTCGCGCAACAACAAGAGAAGAATCCAGAGTTCAATCAAACTCTCCGCTATCTCAGCGATCGCGTTATTTCTTAAAACTTCCTTAAAAGGGATATTCATCAACCACTTGTCCATCAATAATCTGATAACCCCATTCAGGATGTTTCGCAATTTGTTCTTCTACCCAATTTTTTGTCATCGGGGAATGATACAGGTTTTGTAAGTCTTTTAAATCAGGAATTTCTGAGGATGTTTCTTCTTCTAAGAGAGAAGAATGGTCATGTAGTTGAGAGAGTTTTTCCATGACAGTTTCTTTGCTGACAGTTGTTTCTTCGCTAAAAGAAGGGGGAAGATAGGGAGTTTGAACGCCTAATTTTTTGGCTTTTAAGGCATCATCCGCAATGCGATCGCATTTCTTTAAAAATCCGTCCCACAAATCTTTTGCTTTCACCAGATTTCTTAATTCCGATCGCGCTTTCGCCACCGCCGATTCTAAAGGTTCTCCTTTATGGATATAATATTGAATACGTTCGCTTTCAAAAGCTGGATAAGGAACACCCGGTTCAACTTCCCATTCTTGTTGGATTTTTTGACTTTCTCCCAAGGGAATTCCTGCAATAAATTCATCCCAAAAGGGCGATTTAATCCCTTTAGAAATACTATCAATAATCTTAAATACCCATCCTCCTGGATTAGAATATCCCTGCTGTTTGGCATAACTTAAAAGGACTTCTTGGAAGGCTTCTAATTCTTCTTGAGAGCGCCAAGGGCCGCTAAACTGATAGTGTGGAGTTACCCGAACCGCGATCGCCTGACGACGAGGAGGGAAATAAGGATCAGATTGCGGTTGTTTGGTTTCAGGGGGAGTCTCACCCCGCAGGAGATGCTCTAATTGCGCGAAATTGAGCTTAAATGAATAAACAGGGGGTTGCCCTTGGATTTGCTTAAATTCTAGCAGCGATCGCTCTTGTAAGGCTTCTCTGGCTAATTTCTGTTCTGTTTCACTCAATCCCGTTGCGTTTGTTATTTCCAACAGAGAACATTGCACTGTTGAATTATTTTTCAACCACTGCGCCAAAACCTGATAAAGAATCGCAGCACTAACCCCACCAATTTTTTGCGCCAAGTGGGGATAATAAACTTTTCCTTGACCAAAACTTTGCCAGAATTCTCTTAAGTTCATTCGCTTCAATTATATTAGCATTAATGGTTGGGTTTGTCTTGTTCCTACGATAACAGTTCCCCCCTTTCATCAGAAAGATTGCTTATAATTGGGGAGCAAAAGACTTAAATGTAGAGCAAGAATGTTAATTGATTTTTGGCTGAAAACCAGTGGGACTTGGATTAATGTAATAACCGTTTTCATCGGCACAATAATTGGCTTGTCCCTTCAGCAAAAACTTCCTCTCAAAATCAAAGCAATTATTCCCCAAGGAATTGGTTTACTCACCCTTTGGTTAGGGTTTTCAATGGCGGGAGAATTATCAAATGTAAATGTTAGTAATATTCCTGGGGCTATTCTTGGCTTGATTGCTATTATTGTCGGAGGGGCTTTAGGAGAATGGTGGGAAATTGAGGAAAAATTAAATGGTCTGGGCAATTTTTTGAAGTCTCGTTTCCGTTATTCAGGACAGTTTACAGAAGGATTTGTCGCGACCAGTATTTTATTTTGTGTGGGGCCTGTTGCGCTAGTGGGAAGCATTAATAATGGGCTAGTTGGAGATAATACTTTACTGGTTTTGAAATCAATTATGGATGGTATTTCTTCGATTCCTTTCGCTAGTCGCTATGGAATTGGCGTTGGGTTTTCTGTCTTAATTATTATCGTTTATCAAGGAGGAATTTCTTTACTTGCTGGACTCTTTGCTGCTAATTTTTCCGACCCTGCAAACCATCCACTGATTCTTTTAATTACTGGAATTGGAGGGTTGATGATTCTTGGCATTGGTTTAAACTTATTAGAGGTTGCTAAAATTAGAGTGGCTGCTTTTCTTCCAGCATTATTAATCGCTCCCATTTTATATTTTGTTCTTGCTTTTGTCTGAAACCGTACTAGATATAAAATGATTTGTTAGTGGGCAATGCCACCCTACTAAGATTAAACTCTTGACGATGTGAACGCAATTGATTAAACTAGGAATGTTATCAGAAAATTAGCGCGATCGCGATCAGAATATGGAACTAACAGAAGCAAGAAAAATCCTAGATCAATATAGTTGTACTGAACAAAAATCAGTGAATTCTCAACAAGAAAAAGAACAACTGCAAACAGCTATTCAACAAATTACAAAAGAATCAGAATGGGAAAATTTGGGCATTTGTGCCAATAATACTCAAGAAGCGATTAAAGCCTTGAAAGATTATTTGACAGCGTTAGGATATGAAACAAACGGTGTCAACCTTGAGAATATTTCAGAAGTGAAAGCACCTGTTTATATTAAATTCAGCACCAAACAGATGGCACTTTATCAAGATACTTATACAGGAGAATATCGAGGGGTTTTAGTTTCCTGCCAAGCTGAAGATGATTTAATCGCAGGGGTCTATGGTCATCTCCCTTTAGACCTGTTTAGCTCATTGAATTATTAGTTATTCATTGTTTTCCAGACAAAGATTGCGGAAGTCTTCTCCACGCTGTTCAAAATTCTGATACTGATCGAAACTAGCGCAAGCTGGGGATAAAAGAACTACTGATGCTTTTCTTTGGTTGACTTTTGCAACTGCTTCTTTGACTGCATTTTCCATTGTTTCGACAATTTCATAAGAAGAATAACCGATTTCGTCTAAGCGCTGGGCAAATTTTGGCGCAGCTTCTCCAATGAGTAAAACATAGCTTGCTTTGGCTTGAATTAAGTCATACCAGGCTTGATCGTTTCCCGTTTTTGCTTTTCCCCCTGCGATCAAAATAACAGGATTCGGCACAGAAGATAACCCCACACAAGCAGCTTCATAATTCGTCGCTTTACTATCATTAATAAATGGAATTTCATTGATCGTACAAACGGTTTCGAGACGATGAGAAACCCCTTTAAAGTTCATGATACTATGAGCGATCGCGCTTTTCTCCACTCCGGCTAACCGCGCAGCACCCACTGCTAACAAAAGATTCTGTCGGTTATGTTCCCCGACCATTGGAAACTCGCTAACATCAAGGATTTTTTCCCCAAACGCAATGATTTCTTCTCCTTCGATATAAACTCCCGCGCTGGGTTTTCCAAGGAGTTGGCTTTTCCCTTTAATACTTGTCCAATGCACTTGTGACCAGTCTTCATCTGCTAAACTGCGGAGATAAGGATCGTCGCCGTTGAGGAGTTTTAGGTGAGCGCGATCGAGCAGAGATTTTTTAATATTGAAATAGTTTTCAAGGGTGTAATGACGTTCAAGATGATCGGGAGAAAACGTTGTCCAAACTCCGATTTCTGGAGCGAGTTTTTGAGAGGATTCAATTTGATAGCTGCTAATTTCTGCGACAATCCAATTGAAAGCAGTATCTTGTAATCCCAACTCACAAGCAGCATAGCCAATATTCCCGCAAGCTGGAGCGTTAAAGCCACCTCCTTGAAATAATGCTGAACACAGAGCGGTTGTGGTGGTTTTACCATTCGTTCCTGTTATTCCTACCCAAGGAATCTGTTGCAGCGATCGCCAAGCGAGTTCGATTTCGCCGTACATAGGGATGTTATATTCACGCGCTTGAACTAAAATCGGAATATCCCAAGGGACACCTGGACTAACGATCATTAAATCGACGGTTTTGAGAACGTCTAGAGTTGGCGTATCATCTAATTTAACAGCGATGTTTTCCTGTGCGAGAGAGGCTTGACGGGCTTTTAAGGAGTCGGAGATGCTGCGATCGCTGATCGTTACCTCCCAGCCCTGTGTTTTCAACAGACGAGCAGCAGCAATCCCAGAACACCCTAAGCCGATTACGTATGCTTTCATTTTTAGCAATTAACAATTAACAATTAATAATTAATAATTAACAACTGCTGAACTGGAATTGTTGATTATTAATTCTTCGGTAAAGACGTTCCATGGAACGTCTCTACCTCATTATCCGACAGGTTGCAGTTGTTTTTTGTTGGCTGCGTCGGTAATTTGGATGTTACCGTCCTCATCGGTGTCAACATAGGCGGTATCGCCTTTGCTGAGGTCGCCAGAGAGGATCGACTGGGCGAGATTGTCTTCTAGCAAACGCATCAGGACACGGCGTAAAGGTCGCGCTCCATAGCTAACATCATAGCCTTCTGAGATGACACGCTCTTTGAAACCATCGCTGACTTGCAAGTTAACCCCTTGTTGGTCTTTGAGTTGATCGCTGATTTCTTTGAGCAGTAAATCCGCAATCTCCTTGACTTCTTCTTTTTGCAGTTGACGGAAGACAATCACTTCATCCACCCGATTGAGGAACTCAGGACGGAAGTAGTTTTTCATTTCGTCTTGGACGCGGTTACGGATGCGAGTGTAGCTTCCTTCCCCGTCTTCATCCAATTCAAAACCGAGTCCACCGCCACCTTTTTCAATGGCTTTCGACCCAATATTGGAGGTCATAATGATTAAGGTGTTCTTGAAGTTCACTTTGCGTCCTTTCGCATCGGTGAGATGACCCTCATCAAGCACTTGTAATAGAGAGTTAAACACATCAGGATGGGCTTTTTCAATCTCATCGAGGAGGATAACCGTATAAGGACGACGGCGCACTTGTTCGGTCAGTTGTCCGCCTTCATCATACCCAACGAAGCCAGGAGGCGAACCGATTAACTTAGAAACGCTTTGGGGGTCCATGTATTCGGACATATCCAAACGAATCATCGCGGATTCGTCCCCGAACATATATTGAGCGAGTGCTTTGGTTAATTCGGTTTTGCCAACCCCTGTCGGTCCAGAGAAAATAAAGCTGGCGATCGGGCGATCCATGTCTTTCATTCCCACACGAGCGCGACGAATAGCACGAGAAACGGCGCTCACCGCTTCGCTTTGTCCAATAATCCGTTCGTGGAGCGTATCCTCTAAATGTAATAACAGTTCAGACTCAGCTTGAGTCATCTTCTTCACAGGAATTCCTGTCCAAGAGGAGATAATGCTGGCGACTTCTTCTAAACCCACCACAGGGGTTTCTTCCGTGAGGAGTTCTTTTTGACTCTCATCCTTGGATTTTTGAGCCATTGACTGACTCAAGTGTAAGCGAGAACCCGCTTCATCAATAATATCAATTGCTTTGTCTGGCAAGTGACGATCGCTGATATAGCGGTCTGATAATTTCGCAGCAGCCTCGATCGCCTCAAGGGAGATTTTAACTTTGTGATATTCTTCGTAAGGACGGCGAATTCCTTCTAAAATCTCGATCGTTTGTTCCACAGAGGGTTCATTCACCATCACAGGTTGGAATCGTCGTTCTAACGCTGCATCTTTCTCGATATACTGACGGTATTCTTTCATTGTGGTTGTTCCCACACATTGCAGTTCCCCACGGGCTAAAGCGGGTTTTAGGAGGTTTGCTGCGTCCATTCCCCCTTCCATTGCACCAGCACCGATTAGGGTGTGGATTTCGTCAATTACAAGGATGATATTGCCAGCGTCTTGAACCTCTTTGACGATCGCTTTCAGGCGTTCTTCAAACTCACCTCGGAAGCGTGTTCCAGCCACCATTAAGCCCATGTCCAAGCTATATACTTGCTTATCTTGGAGGCTTTCTGGCACATCTTTGCGGACGATGCGCTGAGCTAATCCTTCTGCGATCGCCGTTTTTCCCACCCCCGGTTCTCCCACCAAAACTGGATTGTTCTTGGTACGACGGCCTAAAATTTGGATGGTGCGCTCTACTTCTTGGTCACGTCCAATAATGGGGTCGATTTCATTATTTTGGGCGCGTTCAGTGAGATTCACTGCAAACGATTTCAAGCTGTTGTCTCCCTGTTGCTGGGATTGCTGCGGATTAAAGCCAAATCCTCTTTGACGGCGATCTCCTCCTCCCATTGCTGCGGTCGCAGGTGCAGAGGGTTCATCATCACCAGAGTCGGGATTTTCCAATGACTCTTCCAAGCGAGTCGCCACTTGTTGGGGATCAACTCCCAACTGACTTAAAACCTTGGTTGCGACCCCCTCTTCTTGGGTCATCGCCAGCAAGATATGTTCGGGTAAAATAGATTGATGAGATTGTTGACGGGCAATTTCCAGAGCTTGTTCAAAAATGCGTTTGGCTCGCGGGGTAAAAGGAATGTTGGCCGGGACACGATCCGATCCAGACCCCACTAAACCTTCTACCACTTGACGAGCGGATTGGAGTTTAACGCCCAACTCAGTTAATATTTTTGCAGCATTACTGGTTTGTTCTGCAATCAATCCTAATAGCACTTGTTCGCTTCCCACCAGATTTTGTTTCATCCGTCGGGCTTCTTCTTGGGCGAGAACAACTGATTTAATCGCTTTATCTGTAAAATATTCAAACATAATGATGATTTTGGTCTAACTTCTCTTAATCTATCTATTAGTTCCACTTTATCCTTCATTTTCAGGCTTTTACAATGGGAATAGCCGTAACCCTAGGGAGGAATTTTACGAGTTTGCAATATTTTCCTGATTCTTGGCTGTTTGTGGTAATCGTTTTTTGATTTTTGCTTTACTGTGGCAATTGTATCTGTTGGCAAAACAATGTTTTACATATCATGGGGAAGGAACTACCAAACTGCATGATCGCGGTGGTCGGAGATGTTCATAATCAATGGGAATGGGAAGACAATACCTGTTTACAGGCACTTGGGGTTGATTTAGCTCTTTTTGTCGGCGATTTTGGTAATGAAGCGGTGACAACGGTTGAACGGGTGGCTGGGTTACAGTTGCCCAAAGCAGTGATTTTCGGCAATCATGATGCCCATTACAGTGCTTCAAAACGAGGACGCAAAAAATGTCCCTATGATCCAACCAAGGAAGATCGAGTGCAACAGCAACTTGACTTGTTAGGAGAGCATCACGTTGGCTATGGTAAACGAGATTTTGAGCAGTTTCATCTCTCGATTGTGGGAAGTCGTCCGTTTAGCTGGGGAGGACCGAAATGGCGTAATGAGGAATTTTATCGCCAACGCTACGGAATCACAGGGTTTTCTGATTCTACAGAACGGATCATGAGTGCTGTCAAGGAAACCGCGTATCCCACCACAATTTTTTTAGGACATAATGGACCGATTGGGTTAGGAGACAAACCTTATGATCTGTGCGGTCGCGATTGGAAACCTTCTGGAGGAGATTACGGCGATCGAGATTTAGCAGATGCGATCGCCCAAACTCGCGCCTTTGGCAAACACATTCCCCTCGTCACGTTTGGACATATGCACCATAAACTCAAGAATACCGATGAATATCAACGAACAGCCGTGATTAAAGATGAACAAGAAACGGTATATTTTAATGCTGCTTGTGTCCCTCGGATCGTGGAAACTGATGATCAACGCTGGCGGAAGTTTTTTCTGGTTTCTTTAACCTCAAGGGGAGTGGATCAAATTCGGTTAGTTTGGGTTGGGGAAGATGGCGCGATCGCCCAAGAAGAGATATATTATGAAGCTCAGCGCTCGATCGCTCTAAAAATCTTAAGACATTAACCTTGTTGCTTCGGAGTTACTGGCGAACTGCACGAAAACTGGGTTCAGTAGCGACCATTTTGGTTGCACGCAGGGAGTTTATTTACTTTGTTGAAAAATTAATTCCTCAGCCAGATCAAAGTTGGCGGTGACATTCTGAACATCATCCAGTTCTTCTAGAGTATCCATCAATTTAAGCAGCGATCGCGCTTGGTCTGGATCAGTAACTTCTACATAATTATTAGCGATCCAGCGTAACTCCGCTTCTTTGACAGGGAAGCCTTTTTCGGTTAAGGTGCGATTGACTTGTTCTAAGTCAGTGACTTCTGTAAACACTTCCGCCCCTGGGGTATCATTCATTTCATAACTTTCTGCACCCGCATCGGCAGAGGTTTCTAATAATTCTTCTTCGTCAATGTTTCCTTCTAAAATCACCACCCCTTTCTGTTCAAACATCCAACTGACGCAACCTGTTTCGCCTAAGTTACCCCCATTTTTCGAGAAAGCCGATCGCAGATCAGCCGCTGTGCGATTACGATTGTCAGTGAAGGCTTCAATTAAAACCGCGACACCGCCAGGACCATAGCCTTCATAACGAATTGATTCTAACTGGTCTTCATCGCTACCGTAAGTTCCCGCACCTTTCGCGATCGCGCGTTCAATATTATCATTAGGAATCCTAGCAGCTTTCGCCTTCTCGATCGCCGTTCGCAGTTGAAAGTTGGCTTCGGGATCGGGTCCTCCTTGACGTGCTGCGACGATGATAGCGCGAGAGAGTTGAGTAAAGGTTTTCCCTTTTTTCGCATCCACTCGCGCCTTTTGCCGTTTAATATTTGCCCATTTACTGTGTCCAGCCATAATTGTCAATTTCTATTCGTTTAGTCAGGTGGACATACCCCACCATAGCATAAGTTTATCTTGATGCGACGATTATCACTCCGTTAATCTAGCGGTATAACGGGGTGACGGGGGGGATAAAAAAAACGTCTGGGGGATGATTAAAAAATGCAAGCTCAAAAAAGATGAGAATGGTCAATATAACAGACATCGCAACAATGTTCAGGTCAAGAAGAGGTTGCCAGGAGTCTGTCACAACAGCAAGGAGGTTTCACTGATGACATCATCCCTTTATCAAACTGATTATTATCTTTGGCTAAAAACAACAGCGCATTCTCTTCGCCATTGTGATTTCAGCGCGATCGAGTGGGAAAATCTGATTGAAGAGTTAGAAAGCATGGGAAAAAGTGAGAAACGGGCGTTACGAAATTTGCTCACCCGTTTGCTAGAACATTTGTTAAAGTTAGCTTATTGGGAATCGGAAAAAGCGCGGTCAGGTAATCATTGGGCTTCAGAAATCGTCAATTTTCGCGATCAAATCCAAGGGTATCTCGAAGATAGTCCAAGCCTTGACTCTCAACTTCCTATCTTATATGAGAAAGCCTATCCCACTGGGATTAAATCAGTTTCTCAGTTATTTTCACTTCCTGCTGATGCTGAAATTAGTCTTTCCCAAGCGCTCGATGAAAACTGGTTTCCTAATCATAGAAAAAAATCCTAAATGATTGTCAAATATTTTGCCCCCAACCCCCACTTCTGGGGGGAATCCTTGCCAAGTTTGTTGACTATTTCATCGCGATCGCGTATAGTTGATTTTAAAGTAAGCTAAGTCATTCATTCACCCTTAATGATGATTGTTTTGATGGATGCTTCAGGAAAATTTCTCTTGTCAAAACATGAACATCAGTTGACATGGTTTAAATTTTGTTTCCTCTAGATTTCTTAGTAACCTCAGTATTTAATTTGTAAGAAGGTAACGTAATGAAAATAATTAGTCGGCGCAGGAAACGCCTCTTTTTTCCCAAAACAGTTTTATTTGGACTGGCTACTGCTATAGTCATGGCTACCCCTGCTGAAGCGATACCGAATGTCGATACTGCAGATGACGTTGGAGCCGCTGCTGATGGTGAAGTACCTACTAATACACAGGCTATATCAGAAGCTAACAGCTTTGCTGGCGGTAGCTATTCTTCATTAACATCATTTGATTTGCATAGTATTGTTGTTACTCCTCCTGCAGCCACTGCTGGTTCTGATGAGGGTGTGGTAACTGGAAGTGACTCAAGCTCAGACGTTGCTACTGGTTTTAATGTTGATTTAGCTAACTCTCAATACACAAAGGAAGGAGAATTATTGAGGATAAGTCCAGCATTCAGCCCCAACAATACTACCATTACATTTAATCTCTCAGCACCTGCTACAAAGTTTGGTCTGTTTATTTCCGATTATGGTAATGCTATGGTAACTAATGCTATCAGTTTCGATTTATTAGATTCATCTGATGTTTCTATCGGTAGTGGTACTATTCCTATCCCCGTCCCTGATACAAGTACAGGTGAGGCTAGCTCCATATCAGGAACACAGGTACGATCAATTGTTTTCTGGGGAGCAACTATTGGGAGCGATGATAACCCCATAAGCAGTATAGAGTTAACCACTGATGTAAGTCATATAGGAGATCGCTTCGCAATTGATGAAGTACGGATACAAGAAGTTCCCTTTGAAGTAGAAACGGGTGCAGGCTTAGTTCTACTAGGTGGTTACTTCGGCTGGCGACGTTTCCGCCAGAGAAAACAAGCGGTTGCGAGCGACAACTAAAAGCTCTAATCACTCAATTAATCTTAAATGACAGAGACAGACATCAATTTCACGGTGTCTGTTTTTTTCTGCTAACTTTTAATCCCTGTGCTGCTAATTCCTTGAATAAATTGCCGTTGTCCAATTAAAAATAATATGACTACCGGAACCGTCGCAATGATGACCGCAGCCATCAATAAAGACCAATTACTGGTAAACTGTTCTTGAAATTGGGCTAGTGCTAATTGAA
>CAYXDG010000085.1:0-13782 GCA_964463655.1 uncultured Dactylococcopsis sp. | reverse complement strand
AAAAATATAAAGCCGTCCTAGAAGGACGGGGTTTTAGACCCAAATTTTTGATAATATTTTTGATTAACATAGTTTTGCAACCAACGTTCCGAAACCTCTGCTACTCGCGCGTAGGTCGAAGACCGAGCGTGAAACGCATCGCTGAAGAAAGCTAGACGTTCTTTGAGTAATTTATCAATTAAATCACGCTTTTCTTGAGAAACCGGTTGACGAGAAGGATTCTTAACAAATTGTCGCCCACAATCGGTGACAACGGAAACGTTGTTTTCCATAATGGGTACGTATCAATGACTGAATTACAACCAGGATCAAATGCAGATTTAGGGTTAATGCGATCGCTGTCGGTTGTGAAAGAATTACAGGCAATTCAAGCACAAGGAAAGTTGCAAAATGTTCAATTTCATGCTTACTCCGCAGCCCAATTATTCCTTCCCAATTCTGAAGCATTTGCGCCCGTTGATCGCGATTCAGATTCGACCCGCAGACGGATTGAAATTCGTTTTTCTCCCCTTGGAGAAGCACAGATAATTCGCTAAATTATTGATGCTTAATACCTCCCCTGGCAAGGGAAAAAAGAAAAAATGTTTTCTTGAGTGTCAATCTGCTTGATTAACTTCCTAGCGATCGCGCGAACTTTCTGGCTAAAATAGGGGCAAATAAAAGAGGACTGGTAAATCCAGAAAAAAGATAAACTCCTTTATAGTTTTCTATTTTCCCGATCGCCGATTGACGATTGGGACTAAAGGCAATTAAACAGCGCTTTAAAGTTGCAGGGACATTTTTTAAAGTTGGGAATAATTCTCCGATTTCTTGACGCAGCCAAGCCTCACTTTCTCTTGAGTCAATCTTAGCATCAAGATCGCTGAGTGTTCGGCTAATTTGACCAATACAAAGATGGCGATCGCGAAATTGAATTGCACCGCGATCGAGCACAGCGTCTGCTAGTTTCTGTCTTGGTTGATCCCACAAGTCTTCTTTTTCTGGAGTGGTTGCTGTTGATTCTAAGCGCAAGCGTTGGTCATTTGCTGGCATAATTAGACTATTTAATTTTAAATCAACAGGAGGCGTTTCTAATAGTTCAGCATGGGTGAAATAGACAGGAAGTTTGACCCCAATTTCAGTTAATAATTTGCGCGTCTGTCCGCCAGCACAGATCACCGTCTTTTCTCCATAATACGTCTGTTTTGAACTGGTGACTCCAAGAATTTTATCTCCTTTAATTTGAAAAGAATTGACCGCTTCTTGAGCGATTTCTCCGCCTAAGCGAGTGAAGGTGTTTAGATAGGCTTCATTAGTTTTTTGGGGATTAATATGACCGTGCGGAAAACAAATCGATCCCGCGATCGCCCTAGGATTTATTAAAGGTTCTAACTCGCAAGTTTCCTCAACACTCAATAATTGTGGCGGAATTTCACAGTCTTGATATTGCTTGACACTTGCTTCGGGCGATTCCTCTTTTCTAATGGTTAACAACAAATTAATTTCTTGAAATTCTGTATCCCCATCAAGAGTTTCTGGAAGTTCCCGATGGAGACGAATTCCTTCAGAACAAAGTTCTCTCATTTCAGGAGATGTTCCCGCCCAAAAAGGAAGCCCTCCGTAACTATAACGGGTTGCATTATCAAGGGAAGAACTAGATTCTAATAATAACACTTTTAACCCCTGACTTTGCAATTCATACGCTAATGCACTCCCTGTAATTCCCCCGCCAATTACTAAGCAATCGTAGTTTTTCATCACTTAAGCTGTTGCTACCAATGCTGATAACTCTTTGAGAAACTCTAGACATTGTTTACTCGTCATTTGTGTGGTATCTAATTCCACAGAAGTTGAATATTTGAGACATAAGGCTTTAACGTTTTCTGAAAAATCTTCTCCCAATTGAACTACTTTCATTGACCAGTTTGTAAAGAGCCGACTTTCAATTTCAACAAATTCAATCAGTTGGCTATTCTCATGTCTTTCATCTTTGAGAATTCTTTCGTAAGTTTCGCTAACGGTTTTTCGTTCTCCTTCTAATATTTGTAAAAATTTCTTATTTCCGTAGCAAAGCATCCCCGAAATGCCAACAGGAAGGTTATTTTTTTCTGATTTTTCCATAATATCTTTCAAATCTGGATAGGCTAAACCTGCAATGGCTTGGCTAGAATAAATTAGACGACATAAAACCATATTATTTTATTTTTATCACTAAATTGTGGGTAGAGTAAACAACTGATCGCACGGTGAGAAAAAGGGTTAACGGGAACGAGAGGCAAAAAAAATCGCTGCTAAGACAATTAAACCTAGTAAGGCAAGGGGAACTAAGAAATTAATTGGTTCAATCATAAAACTTAATCCCGACAGGGGCTGGAAAATCATAAAATGTGAATTAAAGAGAATTAGGAGGGAAGGAATGAGCATTCCCCAATTAGTCACTTGGTTAAAAGAAAGAACAGCCTTAGCAATCTTACCAGAAAACGTCCTCAGCGCGATCGCGCCCTTATTAGAAGAACGAACCGCCGCAGCGAATCAAACTCTCGTCAAAGCCCAAACACAACCCCTCGGACTCTATATTCTCCAAGCGGGACGATTAGAAAGTCAACCTTCTCCTCAGTTGACACCAAACACTAGCCCAAAACTTTCCCCAAATATCAGTTTACTCCCAGGTAGCATTATAAATCTACAAGCGATCGTTCTGAATCAACCAGCTAGAGAAACAGTGATTACGAAAAGCGATTGTCATTTTTGGTTTCTGCACAGCGAAAAAATGCGATCGCTGATCGCCCAATATCCAGAAATTACCCAAGTTTTTTCTCAACAATTAGCTGAAGAACTGGCGCTTGTTTCCTCTCAGCTTAACTTTGAACAGGAACGGGCTTATATTTTACGGCCTTATTTGGTAACCAAAGCTAGACGAGGAATTATTGGCAGGAGTCGCTATGCTGTGCGATTACGACAACAGATTAAACAAGCCTCAGATAACCGTGAATCGGTGTTAATTTTTGGGGAACCTGGCTTGGGAAAAGATAACACCGCAGCGTTGATTCATTTTGGTTCACAACAGCGACGAGAACCAATCATTAAAGTGGATTGTAGCACGTTACAAGCCAGTGGCGCTGAATTGTTTGGACGGGCAAATGGTAAGTTTGGACTGTTGGAAGCGTTGGGAAAAGGGACATTAGTGCTGAATAATATTCAAGAAATCGATCCCGACTTGATCGGCGCGATCGCACAACTCCTTAAAGATAACACCTACGCCCCTGTCTCTCGCGCCCTCCCCCTACCCCCTCCCAAAACCAGTCAAGCGCGGATTATTCTCATTTCTGAAAAAACCATCCCTGAACTTGATCCATTAGTCAAACACCCCCTGAAAGTTCCTCCCTTGCGAGTGCGAAAAGGAGATATTGAAGATCAGGTAAAGTATTATATGAGTTTGGTGTGTCGGGCGAAAGGTTTAAATAAACCGCAAGTCACGGCTGAAGCGATCCGCAGACTACAAGCGTATGACTTTCCCAATAATCTTACTGAGTTAGAAAATCTGATTCGACGGGCGATCGTGCAACTCCCAGAAGGACAACCCCTGACAGAAGAAATCGTTTGGCCCTCTCAAAGCAAAAAGAAACAACTGCGCTTAAATCTATTAAACACCTTTCCCAGTTTCCGTCGGTTTTTGCGGAGTGTTTGGTATCCTGATCGCTTTAACTATTGGTTTGTGCTTCCAGCCTTTACGATCGTTGTCGCAATTTTATTCTTGGGCCGACAAACCCGTTCCGAAAACTTTGCCCTCAACTTATTCTGGGCCTGGTGGTGGCCCTGGATTCTCATTGCATTTCCCTTTGTGGGACGGCTGTGGTGCGCCGTGTGTCCGTTTATGATCTATGGAGAACTCACTCAGAAACTTTCTCTGTGGCTATTCCCGCGTCCACTGAGACGGTGGCCCCGTCAGTCTGCGGAACAATGGGGGGGTTGGTTTTTATTTGGCTTATTTGCCTTAATTTTGCTATGGGAGGAACTGTGGAACTTACAAAACACCGCTTATCTTTCCGCTTGCTTATTGCTGCTGATTACAGCAGGTGCAATCATTTTCTCGCTGCTGTTTGAACGACGCTTCTGGTGTCGCTATCTTTGCCCGATCGGGGGAATGAATGGAATGTTTGCTAAACTGTCCCTAACCGAACTACGGGCGCAACAGGGGACTTGTTCGGCTGAGTGTACCACCTATCAATGTTATAAAGGCGGACCCGCAAAAGAAGAAGGACAGGAAACATTAGGTTGTCCCTTGTATTCTCATCCTGCACAATTGGATGATAATCGGGATTGTGTGCTGTGTATGACCTGCTTAAAAGCCTGTCCCCATCGATCTGTAGAAGTGAACTTGCGACCCCCCGGGATTGAGTTATGGACAACGCACCAACCCCATGCTTATGAAGTTGCATTATTATTTCTTTTGTTAGATGGGGTCTTTCTCCATCGTCTCCCAGAAATTCAAAGTTATTTAGGCTTAACTTTAAATTTAGACAACTTTTGGCTGCATTTTGCTGTGTCTGTCTTGTTGTTAAGTTTACCTGCTTTGATTCCGATTTTTGCTCAGAGCGCGATCGATCTGTTGTATCAATTCCAAACCCTTCTCAACCCGCAAAAACTTGCCATGAAACCCCGTTCGTTTTTGGAAAGTGCTTATGGTTATTTACCCCTTGTTTTAGTGGCAAATTTAGCCCATTATCTTGATTTAGGCTTAGGAGAAGGGGGGCGCTTAATTCCCGTGGCTTTTGCTACGTTTGGCTTAAATGGCGAAGGATTTCCTGTTGCCGTTGCTCATCCTGCGGTGATTAATTTCTTACAAGGCACGTTGCTATTTGTTGGCTGTTTACTAGCCATCATTTTAACCCAAAAAATCCAGCGTCGATCGCTGCGATCGCTGTTGCCTCAACATTTTGCCATCTTGACGTTAACGATTTTATTTTGGCAGTTAATTGTTTGAAACGTCCCCACTCAAGCACTTAGCGTTTTGAATGATTTAATCATCCATTATTCTGAATTTACTCTAACGCTTCATTAATAGCGACTTGAGTGTTACAACCAACAATTCCATCAACTCCCAAATTCTGATCCCGTTGGAATTGAGAAACTGCCCCTTGAGTGCCAAGACCATAAACCCCATCAAACTCTCCTTGATAGTAACCGAGGGCTGCTAACTGACGCTGTAAGACGATCACCGATTCTTTGTCTGTTCCTGATCGCAATGGGGCAATACAAGCATCTAAAGGCTGCATTTCTCTGACTGAAGAGGGGACGCGAGCGGGGTCATTGGTGGTGAAAGAAGTGGCTTCAGAAACCTCTTCTGTATCTTGGCGAGAAGTTTGTTGAATCAAGCTCCCTGCTGTAAAAAACCCAAAGCCAAAAAAGGAAACCATGATCGTTAAAATTCCCATTAATTTTAAGCCACATCCCCAAGGTGATCGCTGTTGGAAAGCGGATGCTGGAGAAGACTGCTGAGGGGGAAAAAACTGACCGCTTTTTGTTCTCCCCAAAGTTTTTGGATCATTAACCAGAATATGACCCTTGCGTTTCAATTTTGAAAACCAATACCATTCTCGCAGCGCCAAGGTTTTATCATCACTATTGGGAAGCAATTCTAAGACAATAATTTTGGCTTTATGGGTATCAAGAATAATCCGAGACCGACAAGAAGAACTATCAAGATGCTGTTTCACCCGCAATTGGATATTGTCTGATAAACCCACATAACTAACACTACCAGTGGTAATCTGATAAATACCCCGTTCTTTTGGTAGTGTCTTCCAATTGATCATCGTTCCAATTTTGTTATTTGTTATTTGTTCCCCCCTTATTAAGGGAGGCTAGGGGGGATCGTTCTTCGGGATACAACTTGTGGTCGTTAACACGCGAACCATGTAGGGGGGAGCAACGCGCGAAGCACCATGAACCAATTATCAATTATCAATTATCAATTATTCTAAAGGGTTTGCGCCCGCAACCAAGCGATCGGGAGATATAAAAACTTCTCTGTTTTGGGAACATAAGCCCGTTGGTTAAATACATCATACTGGTTGCGTTCAATTACGTCCAGAATGCCTTGATAAAGCATTAACGCCGTCCAAACAGGCCACCTTGAATCTCGGCTGAGATTACGAATTCCCCGTTCTGCTTGGGCATAAAAGCCTTGTGCGCGTTCAATTTCAAACCGCATCAACTGTCGCCAGTTTTCATTGATGACACCGTTAAACAAGTCTTCTTCGCGATAGTTAAAGCGCCTTAAATCTTCTAGAGGGAGATAAATGCGCCCGCGTTCAGCATCCTCCCCCACATCTCGCAAAATATTCGTGAGTTGATTTGCAATCCCGAGCGCGATCGCTTCCTCAGTGGGGATATGATTTTTTTCCTCTTTTCGCCACGGAGAAGTTCCCACATTGGGTTCTACCCCTAAGACAGCATTTGACATCAATCCCACTGTTCCCGCAACACGATAACAGTAGAGATAAAGGTCATCAAAGGTTTCATAGCGATCGCGTTTTAAATCCATCTGTTGCCCTGCGATCATATCTCGAAACGGCTGAATATCCAGAGGAAAGCGTTTCAAGGTATCCACTAAGGCAACATCAGGGTGTTCGATGGGATAGCTTGCGAAGATTGATTCGAGGTTTTTTTCCCAGCGATCGAGGGTGTCGAGGGTGGTAAACTCGGCTTCGGGACCATCCACCAGTTGGTCAGTACGCCGACACCAGACATAGATTGCCCAGATCGCTTGGCGTTTCTCCTTGGGCATCAGGAGAGTGCCGAGATAGAAGGTTTTTGAGTATTCTGCGGTCACTTGACGGCAGAACTCATAGGCGGATTCAACGGAGGGGTAAGAACAAGTCTGTTCAGGGTTTGGCAGTTGCAGCATTCACCGCAGGCTAATAGGGTTCACTTGCTTGACAAAAAAATTGTCCCATTAATCGGTACATAAGAACAGGTGAGATTATTTTGCCACAGAAACAGGTGTTTTCTCCGTTTTTTCTGTAGAAGATACAGAAGTTTCTGATTGAGCAATCTCTTGAGCAGTTAATTTTCCAGATAAAACTGCCCCTTCCATGCTAGCGAGATATTTCTGCATGGTGTAGTCTCCAGTCAAATAGAAATTGTTGATGGGAGTCTTTTGAGAAGGACGATGAGCTTGTCTTCCCGATGTAGCTTTATACACTGATCGCGGGGTTTTGACCACATGAGATTTTAATAGTTTAGCTGGATTATCTCCTGTAAAATGTTGGGGGAAGAGTTGTTTTAACTCCTTCAGGGTCGCGTCAATAATCTCCTCATCCGATCGGGCGATCCAGTCTTTTGCAGGAGCAAGGACTAACTCTAACATAGATTTATTGGGGTCTTCATAACCACGACAGGTGTTGCTCATATCAGCATACACACTTAACAAATCAGACCGCGAGAACAGCAGATGGTCAATATCGGTCAGTTTGCGATCGAACCACAAATGGAGGTTAATCACAGGAACGCCTTCTAAGCCCTCTAACTGCTTGAAGAAGTCCATTTCTTGCCAAGGTTGGGGGAACATCAGCTTCAAGGGATCAACGGGCATTGCAGACACATACGCATCGGCGGTTAAGACTTCATCCTCTGCGCCATTTAAGCCACGAACCAGATATCCCTGTACCGTGTGATCCTCATTGAGTAAAATCTCTTTCAAGGGCGCGTTTAAGCGAACTTCTCCCCCGCGTTCGGTAATATAATCAACCATTGGCTGACATAATCTTTCGGTGGGCGATCCATCTAAGAACGCCATTTTCGATCCAGTTTTTTCTTGTAAAAAGCGATTTAAGGCCGTCAGAAGAATTGTCGCTGAGATTTCATTGGGATTAATAAAGTTTAACGCCTTAGACATAGCGATAAACACTTCTTTTTCCACCCGTTTGGGCATATTCTGGCGTTCCATCCACTGCGACCAAGTGTAGCGGTCCATTGCTTCGACATAGCCTTGTCCCCGAATCATCGCAGGGAGTAAGCCAATCCCGAAACGGATTTTCTCTGGCCATGAGAGCATATCATTATTTCTGAGGATAGCAATCACCCCGTTAATGGGTGCGGGAAGGTTAGGAAAATCGAAGCGTGAATAAGTCCCTGGCTTTTCTGGACGATTGAAGATCATGGTGTGTTCTTTCCACTGTAAGCGGTCTTCAATGTCCAACTCTTTGAAAAGCTGTAACATATTGGGATATGCCCCGAAAAAGATATGTAAGCCAGTTTCGTACCAGTCGCCGTCTTCATCTTGCCATGCTGCGACTTTTCCACCTAGGACATCGCGACGTTCGAGGACGATGGGCGTATGTCCCGCATCGACCAAGTATTTAGCACAAGAAAGTCCTGCTAATCCTGCTCCTGCAATTATTACCCGCATAAAAGTTCTTTACTAGAGTTAAACGTCAGTTCTCATTATACTTTGCATTTTGTTACATTCTAGCTTGAGAAAGTTGGTACGGTGGTGCGATCGTGATTTATTTGAACTGCGATCGGTGATCGGTTGTCTTTTTTGGATATAATTTCGATTGGCTTAGTGTGATCAAAAAATAGTCGGATGGCTAGTTCCCACCCGACTGAAGATTTAATTAATTGTTACTTGGTTAAACGAGTTAACACTTGGTTAGACCGTTCGATAAATTCTTGCATTCCTTCTGCATCAAAGGCTTTTTGCGCCATCAAAGCAAGGTCATAAACATGGCGACACATCATTTTAGCTAACTCATTAGAAGAAGATTCTCCGCTACTGCTTTGAATAATTCCGCTTTGGCTGAGTTTAACAATATTTTGAATCAAAGGATGGGCAGTATTAACCATTAAAACGTGCTGTTCAGGAAATTTCATTGACTGCTGTTGCATCAATGCTGTCATTTCCTGCATCCGACGCATGGCTTCTGGTAAAAGTACCATTGCTGGGGGAGAATTTTGTGGATCGTCTGCTTTAATGGCTTGGGTTTTAATGTTAATATTTGGGTTATCGATCGCGCTTTTAAATAACTCTTTAACCACTTCATTACGGGTTTTATTGGTTTGCGGATCGACGATTTCTCCGGCCTGATCTTTTTCTAGTAATGTTTCGTCTAATTCCGCATCAACACGAGTAAATTGCAGATTAGAATATTCTTGTTCGAGGAAGGGAATGAAGTAGTTATTGTCGATGAAAGAATCTAGAAATAAGACTTCTAAGCCTTGTTTTTTGTAAAGTTCGACATAGGTGCTTTGAGTTGAGGGGTCAGTACAGTAGAAGACACGATTTTCGTGTTTCTCTTGATTGCGATCGAGGTAATCTTTTAAGGTTGTGTAATAATGGCCTTGGTCATCGGTTGCTTGTTGGGTTGGGGTGGTCTCTTCCCACTCATCTTCCCCTTCTTTTTGCACTTCAACTTGTGGCGTATTTCCCCCTAAATCTGCGGTAGTGCGGAAGATAATAATGTCTTCTACTTGTTTTTTGAATTTCTCATCTCGCAGCGATCCATACTTAACAAATGTCCCTAAGTCTTGCCAATTGCTGATATATTTTTTAGAATTCTCTTCATAAAGAGATTTGAGGCGATCGCCGATTTTTTTTGCAATATAATCTGCAATTCGGCGCACAGTTCGGTTAGCCGTTAAGGCGCTGCGAGAGACGTTTAAGGGAATATCTGGACTGTCAATGACTCCGCGTAAGGGAAGTAAGAACTCAGGGATAATTTCCTCGCAGTTGTCGCTAACAAAGACTTGGTTACAGAAGAGTTTAATATGTCCACGACTAACATCGACATCGGGTTTTAATTTGGGGAAATAAAGGATTCCACTGAGGAGAAACGGATAATCAGTGTTGAGGTGAACCCAGAGTAAGGGGTCTTCTTGATAAGGATATAAATAGCGATAAAATTCGAGATAATCTTCGTCAGTTAAATCCCGTGGTGATTCTTTCCAAATTGCCCGTTGGCGGTTGATTGTTTCCCCTTCTAATTTAATGGCAACGGGCATAAAATCGCAATAGTTTTTAACCAGTTGACGAATCCGTTGTTGGTCTGTATATTCTTTTTCTTCGTCTAGAAGGGTAATAGTAATGGTTGTTCCGCGAGTGCTGCGATCAGATTCTTCTAATGTGAATTGGGGAGAACCATCACAACTCCAATGAACAGGTTTTGCTCCGTCTTGATAGGATAGGGTATCAATTTCTACTTTTTCTGCTACCATGAAACAGGAATAAAATCCCAGTCCAAAATGACCGATTAATTGATGATCACTGTTTTGATATTTCTGAATAAATTCTTCCGCACTGGAAAACGCCACTTGGTTGATATATTTTTTAATTTCGTCTGCGGTCATTCCAATGCCATTATCAGAAACGGAGATTTGTTTTTTCCCTTGGTCGAGATAAATTTTAATTTCAGGTTCTCCTACCTCTCCTTTTAACTCTCCAGACAGGGAGGCCATTTTCAATTTGCTAATCGCATCTACTGAGTTGGAAATCAATTCTCGCAAAAAGATTTCATGGTTAGTGTAGAGGGATTTTTTAATAATTGGGAAAATATTTTCACTGTGGATTGTAATTTTTCCTTGCTCTAAAACTGTCATAGTAATTCTCTCTTTCTAATCTTTTGTGTCCTTTAGAAATTGTGCGCGATCGCGCCAAATTTTGAAATCCCAAATTCCCCTACTTTCTCCATTCGGGTTTCCCCTACTTCACCACACTAATTAGGAAACAACTGTCAATTGCGATCCTTCTGCGGTTTTAGTCACTTCAATGTGGTGCTGAAAGGCTGCCTTAAACTGGGGCATATGGGTAACTGCTAGAATGCAGGAAAAGTCGGACGCGATCGCGTTAATTGCACCAATAAGACGTTCACAGCCTTCACTATCCTGCGTCCCAAAGCCTTCATCCACAATCAATAATTGTAGAGCAGTTCCTGCTCGTTGTGCTAACAATTTAGCGAGGGCTAAGCGAATGGCGAAATTAATCCGAAACCCTTCCCCACCAGAATAGGTTTCATAGGATCGCGTTCCTTGGGTATCGGCGATAATAATGTCAAGGGTATCAATGAGTTTTGCTTGCTTTTTCGATCGCGATTTTCCAGCCTTTTGAGTTAAGAATTGGACATGAAGTTGATTCCCTGTCAAGCGAGTTAAAATCCGATTGGTTTGTGCTTCTAGTTGGGGCAAAACATTTTCAATCATTAACGCTTGAATCCCATTTTTTCCAAAAGCCTGAGAGAGTTCTTGATAGATGGTTTGTTTGCGTTTAAGTTTTTTTAGTTCTTCTTTGGCGTTTTGAAGTTTAACTCCTTCTTCTTTGAAATATTCTAGTTTTTGTTCGAGTTTTCCCTTTTCAGATAAGAGGGTATCGAGTTTTTGGCGTTGTGCTTGAACTTTCTGTTCTAATTTTTGGATATCTTGGCGAACATCAGTAATCTTTTCTAATTCTTGATTTAGAGTAGCTAGTTGTTGCTGACAGTCTTTTTTTTCCTGTTCTCGCTTTTCTAGGCGTTCATTTAATTCTGTTAAGTCTTGTTGTTTTTTGGGTAAGTCTTGCTTGGCTTGTTGTAAGTTTTGATATTGAAGTTGGCTTTTTTGTGCTTCTTTAACTGCGTTATTGACTTCATTATAGCGCGATCGCGAATAACCAAGAGTGGTCATTTCTTGATGAATTGTTTCTAACTTTTCCTGAAACTTTGCTTCTTTTTCTGTGATTTGATGCTCAATTTCTTGTCGTTTTTTTTCTAAGGTTGGTTGACGTTCTTCAATGCGTTTTGTTTCTTTTTTCGCCTCTTCTAGTTGTTCTGCTTTACGGTCAGCATAGCGCAGACTATCCACTTTTTCCCGCACGATCGCGTGAGTCTTTTCATCATAATTGATCTCAGCGAGTCGTTGTTGTAAATTCTGTAATTCGGTCTGATAGTCTTGAGCATAAGTTTGGTTTTCTAAAGCCTCCTGTATCTCCCGTTTTTCTCGATTCAGATTTGAGATTTTTTCATGGATATCACAAGTTTCATCAAAATAGGATTCCAGTTGTCCGCTTTTGGAAACAAGCGCCTCATATTCAGCTAATTCTTGACTGATTTCTTCGTACTGTTGGGTATAGTTATCTAACTCTCGTTTGGATTTTGCTAAGTCTTCCCAGATGCTCGCTTTTTCCATTTGAATTGACTGATATTCCTGATTAGTTTTATCTGTCACTCGCTGCTTATGCTCCGCATCTAAGGGACGTTCACATAAGGGACAGTTCGCGATCGGATTCTGTAAGAGTTCTAACTTTTTCCCTAATTCTTCTAACTGTTTCTGGTATGTTTTTTCCGCTTGTTGGAGTCTTTCTTGAAGCGATCGCTGTTGCTGTTGTTTTTCTTGAATGCGTTGAAAATAGTTCTGCTTTTTCTTCAAGTCTTCTAACTTTTGCTGAATCTGATCATACTCAGCTTTTCGCACAGGAAACAGTTCTAATTCTTGTTTTAATTCCTCTTGATTGATTTCAATTTGTTGTAAACGAGCTTCTCGTCTGGCTGCTTCGCTTCTAATTTCTACTTCTAGCGTTTGACAGCGTTTCATTAAAGGAGAAACTTCCTGTTGTAACTGATCTAATTCCTTGAGACGTTTACGAGCTTCATTGAGTTTATTAATCGCTTGATTAATGTCTGCTACTTGCGCTAAAGTTTTCTGATAGCCTTCTTTCTGGGTACTTAAGTTTTCTAACTCTGTTTCAAGGCGCTGTTGTTGCAGTCTCAGATTATTAATGGTTTCTTGATGCTGCTGTTTTAGCTGTTGCTGTTGTTGGTTTAAGTCTTGATAAGTTTGAAACTTCTGGGAAAGAATGTCTTGCTCTTTTTGTAAATCTAGATACTGCTGATAACTTTGATTAATGGTTTTTTCTTGGTTTAAAAGTTGATTCAGTTGAGAGAGACTTTGTTCAATTTTAGCTTTTTGCTTGTTGAAACTTTCGCAGTCTTGCGCGATCGCATTACACTGTTGATGATACCAATTAATTTGCTCTTGTTTAGTTTGTCTTTGATAGTCTAAAGTTTGCAATTTTTGGAGTTGAGTTTGGTCAGTTGCTTGAGCTTTTTGTAACTGATTATAATTTTCCTTGACCGTTGCTAGACTTTCCTGAATCGTTTTCTCTTCTTGTAATTCTTTTTCCTTGGGTGCTATACTTTGTTCTAAGTGATCAGCTTGCCCTTTGAAAGTCCGAAAAGCATCTTTTGCGTTTTCAGATAAGGCTTGATATTGGTCAAGTTTGAGCAATTCTGCTAACACTTCTTTCCGTTGACTCGGAGAACGCAGCATAAACTCATCTGCTCGTCCTTGACGTAGATAAGCAGAGTTAATAAAGGTTTCGTAGTCTAATTTTAGTAAGTCATTAATTTTCTTTTGAGTTGCTTTGACCCCTTTTGCGGTTAACGATTGAAACTGATGATTATGGTTTTGAACTTGTAACTCTAAAGACGCACTTTGTCCCCGTTGTTTGCTACGCAAAACCCGATAAATATCGCCATTATATTCAAACCGAAAATCAACTTTTGCTTCTTTGGCTGTTGTATTAATAATATCTTCATCGGAAGTAGTGCGAGTTTTACCCCATAATGCCCATGTAATCGCTTCGAGGAGAGAAGATTTTCCCGCGCCATTCGCACCGCAAATACAGGCAGTATGGAGTCCAGTAAAATCTAGATTAGCTTGTTGGTAACTGAGGAAGTTGGAGAGAGTCAGTTGCTGTGGAATCATGTTTATTTATTTTTATCAAAAAATTGGGTTTAAAACCCCGTCCTTCTAGGACGGCTTTTGTTCACG
>CAYXDG010000084.1:0-14009 GCA_964463655.1 uncultured Dactylococcopsis sp. | reverse complement strand
TCGGGAGATTTTGCAATTGGGAGTAGTTTAGCATTTTTGGGTCACCTCAAGCCTTCAACAGAACAGGCTGCTTTTAGGATAACTTAAGTACCCTCACTTCAATGGGAAGAAATCTGGGATACGCAAACTTTCGCCAGAGAAAAAAGAATCCGCGATCGCACTTGATTAAATATCGTTTTTAGTCCTGTGCATCTTGGATCGGTATGATAAAAGTATGATCGCCAAAGATGATTATGATACCCGAAAAACGCTTAGAACAATATACGCTTAAATATCCTCAAGAAGTGCTAATCCTAGACGTAGAAACAGAAGGAGAACCCGATCAAATTATGATTTTTAAGGGCTTTTCCAGTTCCCTAACAGGGGCGACAGCCTATGATCCTGATGTTCCCATCTTATCGGAAGAAGCAAAAATTCTCAGCATCGATCGCGCTCCCCGTCCTTATCAACCCGATAATCCTCAATATATCGAACAGGGGATTTCTTGGGAAACTATGCAACAACGGTTAACTAATCTTGGACTTTAGGAAAACTCTAAATCCGTGCTATCCTCCATAGTAAATTATTGTGTGTGAGGAGTGTTTAATGGTCGTTTCAACTGCATCTAATTCCTTTTTATCCCCATCCGTTCTTCCTCAGTCTAAATTATTTGGTACGGATGGCATTCGTGGGAAAGCGGGAAACCTTTTAACCGCCCCATTTGCCCTTTCTGTGGGCTATTGGGCGGGACAAGTGTATAAAGAACAATCAGGGGTGGGCGCGATCGCGATTGGACAAGATTCTCGTAACTCTAGCGATATGCTGGCGATGTCCATCACCGCAGGGTTAACGGCTGCTGGGTTGGAAGTGTGGAATCTGGGCTTATGTCCGACTCCCTGTGTGGCCTATTTAACGGCAAATACGGACGCGATCGGGGGAATCATGATTTCCGCCAGCCATAACCCCCCAGAAGACAACGGGATTAAATTTTTCACGGCTAAAGGGACAAAGATCGGCAAAACAGAAGCTAGCGCGATCGAGGCGGGAATCAGAGGAGAAAAACCCCCTGTTGCGTTTGATGTGAATTGGGGAAAACATTATCCTCGTCAAGAGCTAGTTAAAGACTATAGCATAGCCCTACGGCAATCGTTGCCGAGTAATCAGCCTTTAGCGGGCTTAAAAATTGTCCTGGATTTAGCGTGGGGCGCTTGTGTGCAGATTGCACCCCCTCTATTTGAAGCACTAGGTGCAGAAGTCATTCCCTTGCATAATACCCCAGACGGCGATCGCATTAACGTTAACTGTGGCTCAACCCATCTTGATCAATTACAGCAAACGGTTTGTGCAACGGAAGCCGATATGGGATTTGCCTTTGATGGCGATGCCGATCGCGTTTTAGGAGTCGATTGTCAAGGGCGCGTTGTTGATGGGGATTATATCCTTTATTTGTGGGGAAACCTCCTGAAAAGTCAATCGCAACTCCCTGATCATTTACTGATTGCTACTGTGATGGCAAACTTAGGGTTTGAGCGTGCTTGGGAGGACATCGGCGGTCGTTTGATTCGTACTCCTGTCGGGGATCAGCACGTGCAAGCGCAGATGTTGGAAACGGGCGCGATTTTAGGGGGGGAACAATCGGGTCATGTGATTTGTCATCATTACAGCTACAGTGGTGATGGCGTGCAAACCGCGCTGCATTTAGCTTGTTTAAGCCGTCAGTTGGGAATGTCTTTAAGTGAAATGCGCGACGCAAGTTTTGAAACTTTTCCCCAGTTGTTGAAGAATGTGCGGGTAGAAGATGCTGAGAAACGGGCGGCTTGTCCAGAGTGCGATCACTTACAGAGCGCGATCGCAAAAGCGGAACAAGCAATGGGGGATCAGGGGCGAGTGTTAGTCCGTGCATCGGGGACAGAACCTGTGATTCGGGTTATGGTCGAAGCTGCCCAGTTAGATATGGCAAACTATTGGAGTGACCACCTTGTCCAAATCATCCACCAGTTCTTTGTCTGATCAGTGATTCCCAACCCAACAATAGAGAGACGTTCCATGAAACGTTTCTACATGACACGATCGCCTCTGGCGCTGAGCGTAGCTCAATCGCGGTTATGATAGTGGGCATTGCCCACCCTACAGTTGATTTCCCCAATTATTCCTTGTTTTGTCGGAGGTCTCCTCAGTTTGAAAATTCTCTTTGTCCACCAAAACTTCCCAGGTCAATATAAACATCTCGTCCCTGCAATGGCGAAACAAGAAGGTAATACGATTGTTGCAGTGGGGGAAGCAAAAAATGTCAAACCTCAGACAATAGAGGTATTAACTCAGTTAGGGGTCAAATGGATTGGCTATGACACGCCAAAAGGCGCTTCTCCCACAACGCACCACTATATCCAAAATTTAGAAGCTGCGATACGACGGGGACAAACTGTTGTTCGCACTGTCCTTCCTTTACGCCAGCAAGGATTTATTCCTGATGTGATTTGCGCTCATCCAGGGTGGGGAGAGGCACTGTATCTTAAGGATATCTTCCCTGAAGCCAAACATCTTTACTTCCTAGAGTTCTTCTATTGTCCCAGAGGAAGCGATGTCGGTTTTGATCCAGAGTTTCCTAACCAGTTTGATGACTTATTTCGGGTGCGGACAAAAAGTGCCAACTTGCTGTTAAGTCTCGATGCAATGGACTGGGGCGTTTCACCAACCATCTGGCAACGAGATCAGCACCCGATCGCGTTTCACAATCAAATTTCTGTGATTCATGATGGCATTGATACCAACACTGTAAAACCTAATCCAGACGCAACGGTCACTGTGAAAGAAAAAAATCTAACACTGACTGCAAAAAATGAAGTGATTACATACATCGCCCGTAACTTAGAACCTTATCGCGGATTTCACATTTTTATGCGATCGCTGCCTGAATTGTTGCGCCGTCGTCCCCAAGCCCAGATCGTTATTTTAGGGGGAGATGATGTTAGTTATGGTCGGCGTTTACCAGAAGGAGAAACCTATCGGGAGAAATACTTAGCAGAGATAGGAGACATCGATCGCGATCGCGTTCATTTTTTAGGTAAAATTCCTTATCAATCCTATCTTTCCGTCTTGCAGATTTCATCAGCGCACATTTACCTCACCTATCCCTTTGTCCTGTCTTGGTCAATGTTAGAAGCGATGGCCGCGGAATGCTTGGTGATTGGGTCATCAACCCCTCCTGTGTCAGAAGTGTTGCGTCATGAAGAGAATGGCTTGCTGGTGGACTTTTTCAAGACAGAAGAGATTATTGAAACGCTCGATCGCGCTTTAAACCATCCTGACGAAATGCAGACTTTGCGGGAGAATGCAAGGAAAACGGTTGTGGAGAAGTTTGATCTCGGAAGTATTTGTCTTCCGCAGCACGTGCAGTTAATTGAAAAACTAGCCGCAGGGGAATTGTCTGTTAAATAGGGAGTTCAAGTGAGGCGATCAAGGAATAATAAGCGCGATCGTTGATCGCGTCTCTCAGGAATTATGAAAAATGGTATAGCGCTACAAAATCAGGTTAGGACGTTCTTAAAAAGACTAGCGACCGAGACGGTCGCACTCCCACCGTTCGGGAAATGTCCTAATATAAGCACGTAGCGCTATATAAGTCCCCTTTCATATAACGCTATTCTAGAGAGTAGAGTTAAATATTGGCTAAAAAAATGCCCACAGAAACCGACTTTGCACAAATCCTCCAAAAACTAGAACAAAAAATCGAAGCGGGACAAGCTGACCTCCAACAAAAAATCGAAGCGGGACAAGCTCGCACCGAAGCTAAACTAGATCAGGTAATCACCCGCGTTGAAGCCTTGGAAGTGGGACAAGCCAGACTTGAAGAACAAATCAAAGCAGTTAACCAGCGTTTTGAAACCGTTGACGAGCGCTTTAAATCGGTTAATCAACGCTTTGAAGAAGTTGATAAACGCTTTGATGCAGTTGACAAGCGTTTTGAAGGATTTGATCAACGGCTCGATCGC
The DNA here is from genome assembly GCA_964463655.1 of uncultured Dactylococcopsis sp. GTDB lineage: Bacteria > Cyanobacteriota > Cyanobacteriia > Cyanobacteriales > Rubidibacteraceae > Halothece. The sequence goes on along the minus strand of CAYXDG010000084.1, from coordinate 10,038 downwards.
CTAGAAGATACTCTAAAACGTCAAGATAACCGCTTGTGGGGGTTTCTGGTTGCCTTTGGCATTGCTCTGTTAGGATTGCTGATTAGATATGCTTTTTTCATGCCCAGCACTTATTAAGGATTACTGGCATTTTCGTTTCCCGTATTGTTGATGGAAAACATTTTAAATCACTGCTTGAGCATAAACAAGTAACTTTTGAATGATTAATTGATCTATGATCGGAATTTGGATTTTAGGAACACAACTTTCACTAGAACAAGCTGCGCTTAAAAGTTGTGAAACAGAAAAACAAAAGACTCCTGTAATTATGATTGAGTCTCAAGATTATGCAGCGCAACTCCGCTATCATCAACAGAAATTAGTGTTAGTTTGGTCAGCGATGCGTCACTTCGCAGCAACGCTACAAAATGCAGGGTGGAATGTCACTTATGAAATCGCTACTGATTTTATCACTCCTCTAAAAGGGTGGGTGCAAAAACAGGGAATTACTGAATTAAGAGTGATGCAACCAGGCGATCGCCCCTTGATTCATTTGATCAAAGAATTAGACATTGGGGGTGAAATAACCTTTCTTCCTGATAACCATTTCTTGTGGTCAAGGGAAGATTTTCAAGATTGGATCAGCAACCGCAAACGCATTTTAATGGAAGACTTTTATCGGGAAGGTCGCAAGCGGTTTCAAGTGCTAATGTCTGGGAACAAACCAGTAGGAGGAAACTGGAATTTTGATCAGGAAAACCGCAAACCACCTAAGAAAAATCTTAATCCTCCCTCTCCCGCAAAGTTTTCTCCTGATACAATCACTCAAGAAGTTATCGAAAAAGTAAAATCCCTTCCATTTCCGACTTATGGCGAGATTGATAACTTTAATTGGGGAGTGACTAGAGAAGATGCACAGCAAGTTTTAACTTATTTTATTGACTCAGAGTTAGCCAATTTTGGCACATACCAAGATGCAATGGTTACAGGAAAGACAACTTTATGGCATTCTTTATTATCTCCCTATTTGAATTTAGGATTATTGCATCCTTGGGAAGTGATTACTGCTGTTGAAAAAGCATACCAAGAAAAAGACTTACCCTTAAATAGTGTTGAGGGATTAATTCGACAAATCTTAGGTTGGCGAGAATTTCTCAATGGAATTTATCACTGGGTTGATGCTGACTATGGAAAGAGAAATTGGTTTGACCATACGCAACCCTTACCCGCATTTTTTTGGGATAGCAATCAAACGGACATGAATTGCTTAAAACAAGTCTTACAGCAGGTAGAAAACACAGGCTATGCTCATCATATCCAACGCTTAATGGTATTGAGTAATTTTGCCTTAATTGTGGGAATTTCTCCCCAAGAATTGAAAGCATGGTTTCATGCAGTGTTTATTGATGCTTATGATTGGGTGATGACCACTAATGTTATTGGAATGGGACAATTTGCAGATGGTGGGGTGTTTGCTTCAAAACCTTATGCTTCTTCAGCTAATTATATTAACAAAATGAGTGACTATTGCGCGGATTGTTGCTATAATCCTCGACAGCGATCGAGCGAAGGCGCTTGTCCTTTTAACTTTTTCTATTGGGATTTTATTGCCAAGCACCGCGATCGATTACAATCTTTAGGTCGGATGAATTTAGTTTTGGCAAATTTACGAAAAATTGAACCTGAAGAATTAGCCCAAATGCAAGATTTGGCAAGAATTTGGCGCGAAAATGCTTCTCGGGCCACAACGGGTGAATCGTGACATACTCCAGAGAATTGTAAGCACACCATCGCTATTCGCCATAACACAAAACTTTTTAGTTGGTTAACTTCGAGATATCGAATCTCTCAGTTAGCGCACCTTATATCCAACGTCTAAAGACGCTTGGTTTTACGGCGCTTTCCATAACGGAATTGAAGATGTCTTGTTTTGATTGCCCGAGTAAGATAGGATAGACTACTTACAACAAAAGCAAGAGCGAGATTTGTATTATGGCGCGGATGTACTATGATGAAGACGCAAATTTAGACCTGTTGATGGATAAAACCGTTGCGGTGATCGGTTTTGGTTCTCAAGGTCATGCCCACGCCTTAAATTTAAAGGATAGCGGGGTGAAGGTCATTATTGGCTTGTACGAAGGAAGCAAGTCCACCGCCAAAGCAGAAGCTGCGGGGTTAACGGTCAAGTCAGTAGCCGAGGCGGCTAAAGCAGCAGACTTGATCATGATTTTACTTCCTGATGAAGTGCAAAAAACGGTTTACAAACCAGAAATTGAACCCCATTTAACTCAGGGAAAAGTGTTAGCCTTTGCTCATGGGTTCAATATCCATTTCGGACAAATTGTTCCTCCTGCAGGGGTTGACGTGGTGATGATTGCTCCCAAAGGACCTGGACATTTGGTCAGACGAACCTATGAACAAGGAGAAGGCGTTCCCTGTTTATTTGCCGTTTTCCAAGATGAAACAGGACAAGGACGCGATCGCGCAATGGCCTATGCTAAAGGAATCGGGGGGACTCGCGCAGGCATTTTAGAGACGAGCTTCCGTGAAGAAACCGAAACCGATTTATTTGGGGAACAAGCGGTTCTTTGTGGGGGACTGACGGCTTTAATTAAAACAGGCTTTGAAACCCTTGTTGAAGCTGGCTATCAACCCGAATTGGCTTATTTTGAATGTCTCCACGAAGTTAAATTAATTGTTGACTTGGTGGTAGAAGGGGGACTAGCCAATATGCGCGATAGTATTTCCAATACAGCCGAATATGGAGACTATACTCGCGGCCCTCGCATTGTCAATGAGGAAACTCGCGCGCAAATGAGAAGAATTTTATCTGAGATTCAGTCTGGAGAATTTGCCAGGGAATTTGTCTTAGAAAATCAATCTGGGAAACCTGTCTTAAATTCTACTCGTCGCCGAGAAGCTGAACACACCATCGAGGAAGTTGGAAAAGATTTACGAGCAATGTTTAGCTGGTTGAAACGATAGTGCCATTTTTGATCTTGGGTGGGTCATTCCCACCCCAATTCCTCAATTCCTCATCTTGCGGATATCCAGAAAACTGTCGCAAAATTGGCAATTCTGTTAAGGAATTGTTAAGATCGATGGGGTAATTACTTCTTCGTTGCTTTATGTCACAACCCACTCCCTCTCCTACAGACGAACTACCCGATAAACCAGAAGAGGCTTGCGCTGTATTTGGTGTGTATGCCCCTGGCGAGGATGTTGCCAAACTCAGCTATTTTGGCTTATACGCCCTCCAACATCGCGGTCAAGAATCAGCAGGAATTGCTACCTTCAAAGCGGATGGGGTTCGTCTTCATAAAGACATGGGCTTGGTGGCTCGGGTATTTGATGAAGAGAGCTTGTTGCAATTGCCAGGAGACTTTGCCGTGGGTCATACTCGCTACTCAACAACTGGGTCGAGCTTGGTTGCGAATGCTCAACCCATTGTGATTCCCACTCGTTTAGGGTCTTTGGCTTTAGCACACAATGGAAATCTTGTCAATGCTGCAACCTTAAAAAAAACTTTAGAAGCTGATGATTACGAATTAATGTCCACTACAGACTCGGAGATGATCGCCGTCGCGATCGCGCAGGAAGTGGCTTCAGGAAAAGACTGGCTCGATGCAGCCAAAGCAGCGTTTAATCGCTGTCAAGGGGCTTACAGCCTCGTCATCGGCACACCAGAAGGATTAATGGGCGCACGTGACCCTCATGGGATTCGCCCCCTCGTTATCGGCACATTTGGCAAACATTCTCAGCACTATGTTCTCGCTTCAGAAACTGCAGGTTTAGATATCATTGGCGCTGACTATTTACGAGATGTCGAACCAGGGGAAATGGTTTGGATTACCGAAAAAGGGTTAGCCTCATTGCACTGGTCAGAAAAGCCAGAACCCAAACTGTGTATCTTTGAAATGATTTACTTCTCCCGTCCTGATAGCATGGTCAATCAAGAAACCCTCTACAGTTATCGCCTACGGTTGGGACAACAATTAGCGCGAGAATCTTATGTGGAAGCAGACTCAGTGATTCCTGTCCCTGATTCTGGCGTTCCTGCCGCGATCGGGTTTTCTCATCAATCTGGAATTACCTTTGAAGAAGGCTTAATTAAAAATCGCTATGTGGGACGCACCTTTATTCAACCCACCCAGAGTATGCGAGAAGCAGGTATCCGCATGAAGCTGAATCCGCTTAAAGATGTGATCAACGGGAAGCGGATTATTATCGTCGATGACTCGATCGTGCGGGGAACGACCAGTCGTAAAATTGTCCAAGCGTTAAGAGATACAGGCGCGATCGAGGTTCACATGAGAATCTCCTCTCCCCCTGTTACTCATCCCTGCTTCTATGGCATTGATACCGATAACCAAGACCAACTGATTGCAGCCACCCAATCCGTTGAAGACATTGCCCAACAAATTGGCGTTGACTCTCTGGCTTATTTAAGCTGGGAAGGAATGCTCAAAGCAACGGGAGAAGACCCCAATCATTTTTGTTCTGCTTGCTTTACAGGAGATTATCCCATTGCCATCCCCGATCGCGTCAAACAGAGCAAATTATTACTTGAAAAGAACCTGTCTTCCTAATCGCTTTTAATCCTTTCGTTGCAGTGGTAAAGCCTGTTGCAGTTGAATTAATTCATCTCGATGGGCTTTTACTGTAATCATGCTTTTAAGGTCTTCTGTCGGCGAAAATTCAGCACTCTCCAGCTTCAACGAAACTTGTTCAGTGCGTCCAGCTTTTTTCCAATAAAAAACTCCTGCTAAAGGAGCTAGTAAGGTCACAGAAAAGAAGACAGAACGATAAGTCCACTCATTAAAGTAGAGAAACATTACCAAACTAATGCAAAGCAACCCTGATCCTGCCAGAAAAGACAGGAAGAAAGCCAGAAACCAACTCGGCTGTACAAACCCTTCTAAAGTCACTTCTTCTTGGTCTGGATTAATGGCTGTCACTCGATAAGCTCGTTGAAAGAAATACTCCTTCACTTGAGGCATTAAATTTGTCTCAGGAAGACTCGAAACCAGCTGCACTTCTGTGGTCCGATCCTTAACCGATGCTCGAATAAAGAAAAACAGACCAATGAGTAGCAAGACCGTTAAAAACAGAGTAGAGGATAAAATTGGAAAATGTGTCACGTCAGGTAAAAAATACACTCAAAAACAATCATATCAGCTTTGCCTCCAGCGGTGGCTGATATAGTTGCGCCAGAGTTCCGCCAATTCTTCCGCTTGCCCCTCATTCTCTGGTATTATTTTATACATTTTACGGGGACGACCCCGACTTTTCTGCCTTTGCCAATAGCCTGTAATTAATCCTGATTCTTCTAAGAATTTCAGTGCGCTATAAAGAACTGTATCAGACAGTCGATACTGAGGGTAATTGTCATTGAGTTGTTCAATTAATTCTGTTCCATAAGATTCTCTTTGTAATAAAAAATCAAGAATATAACAGACAGCAAGCTCTCGATTGAGATAAGTTGGAGGTGGATCGCTGAAAAACTGATAGATGTCTTCAAATTTCATGAGCTTGACCGCATAATGGTCTGAATGAAGGAAAGTGGTCTGACCCAAGCATGATTGTACTGCCCATCAAAAAGCAGAGAGCTTGGAAAGCACACCTTTTGGGTTGAGGTCAACAAGTGAAAACAGAGAAATTATGTATTTAACTACTAATAAAGTAAGGTAATGCGTGATAATTGTCCATTAAATTATTTTTCTCTTTAAATAAAAAAATCGTCGCTCTTTTTTTAAGAAAATCTTGGTAAATACTCAATCGAGACCAATGCGCTACACATTGAACGCTTCTCCTCTAAGATATAAGGAATAGCAATGTATCTGAAGCTGTGAAAGATTTATGAATAATAAGCCAGAAGTAAGCTCTTCCCTCCCTCTTGCTGTAAAACGAGCCTCTTATTCCCTGAAGTTAGGCGGAAATTTTGGCCTCTGGGTTCAACTGGTGCTTGGAGTTGTCTCTGGAGTTACCTTATTAGTTGCTACCCCCAATTTAGTCGGGGGAGAAAATACAACCCAAGCTACTGGTGTTGGGGTTTTCTTCGCTCTCGCTGGCATTATTGCCCTTGGTGTTAGTATTTATTTTTGTTTTCGTTATACTCGTATTTCTAAGCGTTTAGCGATCGCCGATCCTAGTTCTCGTCCTAGTAGAGCAGTGATTTTAAACCAGTTACGAATTGGGTTAATCGTTAATTTAGTCGGTTTACTATCGACCATTTTAGGAGCGCAAGCCATCGTCGGGATTGTTTTAATTAAGTCTTTAACTCAACCTCAGTTAGTGATTGGGGCAAAACCCCAAGAGTTCGTTAACTCGATCGATTTGCTCATTATCCAAGCTAATGTTAATATTATCGCTGCTCACTTTGCAGGGATTATTTCTTCTCTATGGCTAACTGAGCGCTTGAATAAGTAATTTGTTATTTGCTAACAGATGACCAACCCCTAATTGTTAATTATTTGTTAAAATGTTAGAATTAAAACGCATTCGTCAAGAGCCAAAAGTGGTTCAAGAACTTTTAAATCGGCGTAGCCCTGATTATCAAATTCAAGAAGTTTTAGACTTAAGTGAAGAGCAGCGTCGCTTAGAGGGAGAGCGATCGCGCTTGCAAGCCCGCACCAATGAAATCAGTAAAGAAATTGGTCAAAAAATTAAATCTGGACTCTCTCCCGATAGTGAAGAAGTCCAAGCAATTAAACAAGAAAGCAATCAGATCAAACAAGAATTAAGCGAACTTGAACCCAAAGAAAAAGAATTAAAAGCACAAATAAAAACCCTGTTGTTATCTTTTCCCAATCTTCCCAGTGAAAACACCCCCATCGGGAAAGATGAAACGGAAAATATCGAAATCCGTCGCTGGGGGGATGAATTTCTTCCTAAAAATAATGAAGCGATTTTACCTCATTGGGAAATTGGGGAAAAACTGGGCATTTTAGATGTTGCTCGTGCGGTGAAAGTGGCTCAAAGTCGCTTTGTCAACCTCGTTGGAATGGGTGCAGCACTCGAAAGAGCCTTAATTAGTTTTATGCTCGATCGCCAAACAAAAGCGGGTTATTTAGAAGTTATGCCCCCAATTTTAATTAATAGTCAATCTCTCACAGGAACAGGACAACTGCCTAAGTTTGCAGAAGAAAGTTTTCAATGTCAAGGGGATGATTTATGGTTAGCACCCACCGCAGAAGTTCCTGTTACAAATTTATATCGCGATGAAGTATTAGAAGCAACGCAACTCCCCATTTATCATTGTGCTTATACGCCTTGTTTCCGCAGAGAAGCTGGAAGTTATGGAAAAGATACCAGAGGATTAATTCGTCTTCATCAGTTTAACAAAGTCGAATTAGTGAAGTTAGTTCGTCCTGAAAGTTCTCCAGATGAACATAAAGCCTTAGTCAAAGATGCAGAAGCTATTTTAGAAGAGTTAAAACTTCCTTATCGGGTGTTGGAATTGTGTACAGGCGACCTGGGTTTTGGGGCAGCAAAATGTTACGATTTAGAAGTGTGGCTGCCGTCATCTAGGACTTATCGGGAGATTTCTAGCTGTTCTAATTTTGTAGATTTTCAAGCACGACGCGCAAATATTCGCTTTAAAGAAGCTAATAAAAAAGGGACAGAGTTTGTTCACACTTTAAATGGCTCTGGACTCGCGATCGGGCGAACAATGGCTGCTATTTTAGAAAACTATCAACAGCCAGACGGAACAATTAAAATTCCCGATGTCTTACAGCCATACTTATCAACCCATGTCATTAAACCCTAATTATTCATTCTTAATTGCTGACATACCATGACGGGATTCATAATAGTTTAAAATCTCTTCTAAGCGTTGTTTTTCCTCAGTAGAGAGATGAGAAGGATAACGCAAGATTAGTCCCTCAACTTGACTTTGGAGATAATCAAACTCGCGAGCAGATTGAGAGATAATTTCAACGCTCACCCCTTCAACTTGTTGTAAATGAGCAGCAATTTCTCGATAAACGGCGAGGGGAAGGGACGGAAACTTGATCTTTTCTTCTTGCTCAGAATTGAACACAGCTAAACTTCTTTTGCAAAACGTAGTAACAATTTCTTACTCTATAGTAAAACCCCATTAGTTGTAAATTGGCTTGTTGACTACAGCTATCTTAATTTAGCTGACGATGGCTATACATGGTAGGGTGGGCATTGCCCACCTTTGATCAATTAATCATTACTTAATTTCAGAAATAGTACGAGCGAGATTAAAATCTTTCTCAGTCAAGCCACCCGCATCATGGCTAGTCATTCTAATCATCACTGTATTGTAAGAAATTTCTAAATCAGGATGATGACCAGCAGACTCGGCAGGTGCAACCAGTTTATTCACGAACTCGATCGCTTCTGGAAATCCCTTAAATTTACGGGTACATTTGATTTTATTCCCTTCTTGTGTCCAATCAGAAAGGGCGTTAAGCTCTGTTTGAATTTCATTATCACTTAGTAGTTGTGCCATAGCGCAGTTAAAATTTTAAGCTCTGATTCAGAATTGCCATCCATAATTTAGAAGGATTCAATTTTGTTTGTCTCCCTTCGCAAGATAGAAGTTTTCTTTGCTAACCTCAAAAACATAGTCGCACTTATTGCCAAAAATCATGTTTCATTTTCTCCGTTTTCCCTTCCTACTCGCTTGTCTGCTGGTGATTAATCTAGTTGGATGTGGTTCTAACCTTAACCCTTCTTCTTCATCTTCCTCCCCAGAAAACGTGCAATCTCTTTTTTCAGAGGATAAAGAACAAGTCAAAGCATTGATTGCCAAAGGGAATCAAAAAATTGCCGATGAAGAGTATGAAGCAGCTATTGTGGAATTTAACCAAGCCATTGCGATCGATGCGACCAATACGGATGCTCTAGGTTCTCGGGGCATTGCCCGATCGCGCTTGGAAGACTATCAAGGAGCGTTAGGAGACTATAATCAAGCTATTGCCCTTGACTCTCAAGCCCACGAACTCTATTACAATCGCGGGATTGTACAAATTCATCTCGAAGATTATGAAAGCGCGATCGATGACTTTAGTGAAGCGATCGCCCAGAAGCCAGACTTTGCCCCCGCTTTTGCCAATCTGGGGTTTGCTTACGCAGAAGTAGAAAACTACAAAGCAGCGATCGATCATTTAGAAAAAGCTGCCCAGTTATTCAAAGCAGAAGGCAAGAAAAGAACATCTTATCGTCTTCAACGGTCCGCCCGCTACCTTCAGCCTTAACTTTTTCTTAATCGCAAAACCCTTGTCATGACTAAATTACAAGGAACACAACTGACCTTTTTTTAGAAAAAAACGTAAAATCTTACAGTTTTGTGTCCTTTTAGCTATTACGATAAATAAATAAGCTGTACTCTTCCTCCGGAAGTAAAATCAAGGCTTGGCTTAGCCAAGTCATTGTCTTACCGTCTGAAAAAGGGGGTAGAGTTCGCGTCTCAATTGTAACGTTAAGAGGAGGTAAAACCAATGGCAAGAAGAAAGAAAAGATTTCCTTGTGGACACCAAGGGTATGGGCAAATCTGTCACAAATGCGAACAAAAAGAGGCTGACCTAATTAGAAGAAAGAATCAACGTCAGGCTTGGGAAGAGAGTTTTAGGCAGGATCCGATTGACCTAACGACGCTACCCAAAAACGTTGTGATTAAAGCCAGACGGATTATTGCTCAACTCAGACAAGATAGTGATTATCGGCGGTTTAAGGGCAAGCGGTTACGCCATAACCGCTTTATCATCAGCATTCCTGTTAATCGAGACTATCGTTTACTTTGCCGTGACCAAGGAAGTTATGTCCTTCCTGAAGCGGTTGTTTCCCATCAGGATTATAACGTTTGCAAGCCAGGCAGTGCCAAGTAATTTTGTTAGATTGCTCTTAAGTTTTCTAACCTAAAGCACTGACCCCAAAAGAAGCGGAGTGCAAACTGTTTCAACTAGGATGATAGGTTTTGATCCTTCATCGCGCTAACCACTTCGCTTCACCCCACTCACTTAGATTACCGTTTGACAACTCCTCTGCCTAAAGGCGAGAGGATTCTTCCTTCACAGAATGATGCCT
>CAYXDG010000083.1:0-14096 GCA_964463655.1 uncultured Dactylococcopsis sp. | reverse complement strand
AACGTAATTGATCTTGATTTTGCATAGTTTGTTATTTGTTATTTGTTATTTGTTACTCCCCTTGTCTCCCACTCTCCTTGTCACCTTGTCTTCCTCTCCCGTATGCGTGGGTTTCTGGTCACTGGTAACTATCCACTATCCACTGGTAACTGATAGGATACTAATGTACTATTTCAAACTGAGAAAACTCAATCATGGCAGAAGCAAAAATTGGTGTAATTGGTGGTAGCGGGTTGTATCAAATGGAAGCCCTCCAAGATGTTGAAGAAGTTAAACTAAAAACCCCCTTTGGTGATCCTTCCGATGCGTTTATTATTGGCACATTAGAAGGAACAAGAGTCGCATTTCTTGCCCGTCATGGACGCAATCATCACTTAATGCCTACAGAGTTACCCTTTCGGGCAAATATTCACGCCATGAAGCAACTAGGAGTAGAATATATCATTTCTGCTTCTGCTGTCGGCTCTCTTATGGAACAGGTTAAACCATTAGATATGGTAATTCCCGATCAATTTATCGATCGAACTCGCAATCGCATCAACACTTTTTTCGGTGATGGCATTGTCGCCCACATTGGCTTTGCTGATCCCGTTTGCGACAAGCTCGGTGATATTTTATATGATTCTCTTTCCTCTCTACAACTGGAAGATGTAACCACTCATCGTGGCGGAACTTATGTTTGTATGGAGGGGCCCGCATTTTCCACTAAAGCTGAGTCCTATTTATATCGTAGTTGGGGCGCAACAGTTATCGGAATGACTAACTTACCTGAAGCAAAATTAGCCCGAGAAGCAGAGATTGCTTATGGGACATTAGCCTTAGTAACAGATTATGATTGTTGGCATGATGACCATGATAGTGTCAGCGTAGAAATGGTCATTCAATATCTGCAAAAAAACGCGGTCAATGCTCAAAAAGTGATTCAAGAAGCAGTGCGTCGCCTCAATGAAAATCCCCCTGTTTCTGAAGCTCATTCTGCCTTAAAATATGCCATTTTAACCCCACTGGATAAAGCCCCAACGGAGACTAAAGAGAAGTTAAAAATCTTTTTGCAAAAGTATTTATAGCAGTGATTAGCGCACGTCTAGCCACAAAAAAAGAACGTTTAGACTATGAAGAATCCACACAATTCTAAAAATGCTCAAAACTTAGAAGACGAATTACTTCCTGAATATGATTTTGATTATAATCAGGCGCATCCCAACCGTTTTGCTGCTTCTGATCATGAAAATTCTGTAAGAGTGACTTTAGCACCAGATGTGGCAAAAGTATTTAAGACTTCCGAAGAAGTTAATCAAGCCTTGCGATCGCTTTTATCAGCAATTCCTGAAAATCACAGAATCTCAAGACAGAACAAAAAATGAAAAACGCTATTAGTTCTCCTCGCTGTATATTCATCCCATTTAAATCAATTCTTCACCAACAGCACCACTTTCATTAAAATCTCTGATATCTTCTGGATAATGAAAATCATCAGGAATACTTGATAATAACTCGTCAAGAGTACAAACTCGTTTTCTTTTTTGAATCATAATTCCTTCTGGAGTTTCAGTTAACTCTACCAGTGAGTTTTCATCGAGACCATAATCTTCTGCAATTTTTTGGGGAACTGTCAATCCCAGACTATCTCCCCACTTTCTTAACTGAATTTTCATGTTAATTACACCTTGATCTGGACTAATTATAATTATATCGATCGAGTGATATCTTGTAGGGTGGGGAAGGCAAACCCTACGGTTTATAGAGTAATTTGTTCCTTAATCCATTCTCGAAATTCACGGTTTATTGCCCTTTCTCCTTGAGTTTTTGCTTGTTGAAGAAAACGAGGAATTTCTTTAACAGGTATCGGATCAAAAGTCGGACTCAATTCAACTTCGGTATAGTTTTGATCAGGAAGGGTATAAACTTTGAGACTGCTACCATTAAATCGCCAAAATTCAGGAATTTTCATGGAAGCATAAAGCATTAACTTATCAATTGCAGAACGAGAATATTCCACTTCCAGCACTAAATCTGGAGGCGGATCAGTGGCTAAATTGATGTTCTCTTTGTTCCGAACTAAAGACTCGTTTCGGATATAATAACTACTATCGGGTTCTGCACCGCGTTCTAAATCATTTCTCGTTAAAGTTAATGAACCAGTGCGCTTAATTTCTAATCCTAATTCTTCACACATTATACCGACAAAAACTTCTATCATGCGATTAGAATTTTCATGGGACATCAAGGGAGTCATAATTTCTACAATACCTGATTCATAAGCAAGTCGATTACTACGCTGATCCCCCATTTCCGCAAGCATTGTTTTGAAGGTTTGCCAGCTAAGATTTTTCAGTAAAATTCTTGTCTCTGCTGGAAGTTTAGTTGCAATCATAGGAATCTCCGTTTCCTTTTTCATACAATTGTGCCACAAAGAAAAACTATAATGGTTTAACAGTGTCCTAATGATACAGTTTGATTGATTTATGAACTTTCTCACCCAACTTCTGTCTCCCAAAACTTCCGCACTCCCTCAACAAAACCCACCTCGACGGAAACGCCATCGCGGAATTGAAATTAAAAATTCCCAAGAAATAGAATTGATGCGCGAGTCTGGTCGCATTGTCGCCACTGTGCTAAAAGAGATTTCTGAGACCGCAGCAGTGGGAATGACCACCGCCGAGTTAGATGCTTATGCGGAGAAACGGATTCAGGAAATGGGCGCAATGCCAAGTTTTAAGGGCTATCATGGCTTTCCAAGTTCAATTTGTGTTTGCTTAAATGATGAGGTCGTACATGGGATTCCTAGCGCTAAAAAAGTGATTCGTAATGGGGATTTATTAAAGGTAGATACAGGCGCTTATAAAAACGGATTTCATGGCGATTCTTGCATTACGATCGCGATCGGGAAAGTTACACCAAAAGCCTTAGAATTGATGCAGGTGGCTGAAAATGCTATGTATGAAGGGGTAAAACAAGTGAAAGCGGGAAATCATCTTTTAGACATTGCTGGCGCGATCGAGGACTATGTTACCGAAAAAGGGTATAGTGTTGTGGAAGGTTTTACGGGTCATGGTGTGGGTCGTAACCTCCATGAAGCACCTGCGGTGTTTAATATCCGTACAGAACAACTGCCCAATGTCAAGCTGAAAGCGGGGATGGTTTTAGCCATTGAACCGATTATTAATGCGGGATCAAAGTTTACTCGCACCTTGCGCGATCGCTGGACAGTGGTAACGGTTGACAAATGTCTTTCCGCACAATTTGAACATACTGTTTTAGTGACCACAAATGGTTATGAAATTCTCACCGATCGAACAGCAATAAATAATGAATAATTAGTTCATGGTTCATTGTTAACTACCATAAGTTGTATCCCGAAGAACGATCCCCCCTAGTCCCCCTTAATAAGGGGGGAACAAATAACAAATAACAACAACATGAGGATTCCCTGTGTCGTCTCCAACAAATGAATTACTCTGGACAATCATTGGTTTAATTTTGACCATTGGTGGAACGTTTGTGGAAGCATTTATGACAAATTTTCCTTGGTCTTGGAATGAACAAGGATTAGAGATTCATTCATTAGGAGTCACCTATCAAATTGGGGCGGTTTTATTAACAGGATGTTTAGGGGGGAAACGGGCTGGTTTTTTGTCACAATTGGCTTATGTTACCCTCGGTTTAATTTGGCTTCCTGTGTTTACTCGTGGTGGTGGTTTAGACTATTTAAGTCAACCAACTTTTGGTTATCTTATTGGCTTTATTCCAGGGGCTTGGGTTTGTGGAGTTTTAGCATTTCGCTATGAAAGGCAGTTGGAATGGTTAACCTTGAGTTGCTTATTTGGGTTAGCCATTATTCATAGCATGGGAATCATTTACTTAGTCGGTTTGCACTATTTTAACCTCATGGCTTTTGACGCACTTTTACCATTAGTTCCTAACATTCTTCAGTATTCTTGGCAACCGCTAGGCGGACAATTGGTGTTAGTTTGTGCGGTAGCAGTTTTAGCCTATGGGTTACGAAATATTTTGTTTTATTAATGAAGAAAAATCGTTTATTTTGGCTGGTGGCAATTGTTGGGTTTATTTCAGATCAAGCGACAAAATTATGGGTGGTTGAATCGTTCGCAGAAATTGGCGACTCGATCGCGCTCATCCCTAATATTTTTCATTTTACCTATGTTATCAACACAGGTGCAGCCTTTAGTTTGTTCGCAGACAATGGGGAATGGTTGCGTTGGTTATCTCTTGCTGTTACCATCGGACTAATCCTCTTTGCTGGGTTTAGCCCTCCTTTACCCACACTCGAACAACTAGGTTATGGTTTTGTTTTAGCAGGTGCTGCGGGCAATGGTTTAGACCGTTTTTTATTTGGTTATGTCGTTGATTTTCTAGACTTCCGCTTGATTCAATTTCCTGTATTTAATCTTGCTGATATTTGTATTAACATGGGAATTGTTTGTTTAATTCTTACGAATTTTCCAGCCTTTCAACCGTCTCGTCGTCCAAGAGATGAGGAATAAGTGATCCTTGGAGACAATTCTGCTTAATGGAAAGGCGATATTATAGCAATCCCAAATGCACTGTAAATTTTATTGCCCCCCAATTTAGGATCGCTATATAAAGGTTTAAATCATTCCTATATTCGGAGCAATTTAAAGATGAATCTCCAAGCGTTGCAACGTCAAGCAGAAACTTATCTCACTCAAAAACGTCTTCAAGAGGCAGTGAATCTCTGCCAGCAAATGATTCAAGAAAATCCTAACTTTGCTCCTGCTTATCAAGCCCTTGGCAAAGCATACCATATCGCAGACCACTTAGAAACAGCCGAAAAATACTATCAGCAAGCCATTGCTCTTCACCCAAACTATGCGATCGCCTATACCAATCTGGGATCGCTTTACGGGCAACAAAAACAGTGGAAAAAAGCCCTCAGTTGCTACCAAAAAGCTATTACTTTACAACCTAAAACTGTTGGCAATTATCGCAATTTAGCAAGACTTTGGTCACAGTTAGGCGATCAAAAACGAGTCAATGAAGCGTGGTTTCGTGCTGATAGTTTAGAAGCTGATCAAATCTCCCTTGAAGCTCATCTTGAGTTAGGAGATAAATTACTTCAAGACAATGAAATTGAAAAAGCGATCGCCTGTTATCGTCGGGGTCTTAATCGCGATTTTAACTCTCAAGTTGCTCTCGAAAAACTGGGAAAAGCATTACAAAAAGCAGGGGAAATCATCGCGCGATCGCGCTCTCAATTTATGATTTTTGCCCTACCCAGAACAGGAAGTAGCACCCTCGTTAATCTCTTAAATCTTCATCCTGAAATCAACTGCCGACCCGAACCTTTTCATCAAGATTATGGTCTTTCCTTTCAAGAATCATACCTGAATGGTGTGAGAGCAGAACCGAGTTTAAAACTTGATCCTGAGCGCTCAATCGAGGGTCAACATTGGATCGCACAATACCCCCTTCCCGTGTTCGATCGCCTCATCGCAGAAGTCAGCAAAACCCATCAGGGGATCAAGCATCTTGATTATAGTATTTCCTTTGATCAAAATCTTCACTTATTGATAAATGTCTATGATAAAGTCATTTTTTTAAGCCGAAGAAATAAACTGAAAAGAATGATCTCCCTTCAGATTTCACTACAAGCAGGATACTTTCAAGGAAACAGAAAGAAGCTATTTGAGACCACTTATCAACCTTTAAGTGTCGAGAAGTTAAAGAGACATCTGATCTGGGTGGAGACCAGAAGACAGAAATATCAAGCAATCACACAAAAACTGAAACAAAAAATTTTTTTCCTTGATTACGAAGATTTTCTTGATCCAAGGTTGACACTTACGCATAAAATAGATAAATTAAACGAAGTTTACAATTTTTTAGGGTTTGGGACAATCTCGAAAACAAATCCAAACCCAAATATCCGAAACTTATTAGACCCCAAGCGCAATCAATTTAATGACGAAGAAACCTATCGCTTAATCCCTAACATCAATGAGATTGCTGAAAAACTAGGCTCAGAAGAAATAGGGTATCTATTTGAGCGATAGGTAACTGTTTTTTACTCACTCCTGTTTAAATTATGCAAGAGGATTTTTCAGATGACCCCCGCTTATCAATCCCCAGCTATCCTAGCTCAGTTATCCCAACAAGCAGAAACTGCTTTGACAGAAAAACGATTTCAAGACGCGATCGCCCTGTGTCGGAAAATCTTACACATTGATCCGCAGTCCTCTATTGCCTATCAAACCATAGGGAAAGCTCTCTTAGCAACAGGAGACCTAGAACAAGCCGTCAGCAGCTATCAGGAAGCGATCGCCCTCCGGCCTGACCAGCCTGAACTCTATGCTAACTTGGGGTCAGTTCGCGCTCAACAAAAACAGTGGCAAGAGGCGCTGAAGTGTTATCAAAAAGCGATCGAGCTTAAACCAGACTTTGCTGGAGTTTATCGTAACATCGCTCGCTTGTGGGAACGCCTGAATCAACCTGAAACAGCAGCCCAAGCACGGGAAAAAGCCTATAGTCTTGAACCAGAAACCGTCAAGCCCCAAGAACGCTTAAAATTAGGAGATGACTTCCTAAAACTGGGTCAAACCACAAAAGCGATCGCCCATTATCAACGAGTCATCGAAGCCAAACCCAACTGGTTAGAAGCCTACCAACGCCTTGGAAAAGCCCTCGAAAAAGCAGGACGTTGGGAAGAAGCAACAGAAACCTGGAAAAAGGCGATGAGTTGCTCCCCACAGACCTCCACAGACACTAATCTTCCTGCGCCGAATCAGGAGTTAGAAACCCTCAAACAAACTTGTCAAAGCTATCTAGAGCAAAAAAACTGGGAAAAGGCGATCGCAGCAGCCAAACAAGCCCTGACCATCCAAGAAGATGCAGTAACTTGGCACTTATTGGGGAAAGCTCAACAGGGAGCGCAACAACCTCAAGCCTCAGCCCAATCTTATCGCCACGCAATCGCACTGCACCCTTTACCCGAATCTTATGCTAACTTAGGGAGTCTCTACGCTGCTGAGAAACAATGGGAAAAGGCGATCACTCATTATCAAGCAGCCCTGAAAATTGATGCTCAACAGGCGGGAATTTGGCGAAACTTAGCACGGGCTTACAGCAAAGCGGGAGAAGCAGAAAAATCGGCTCTAGCATGGTATCGCGCCTATAATTTAGCCCCAACCGCAGAAAACGCCCAACAACACCTCAAATTAGGAGATAGGTTAGTTGAGCATGGCAAAATAGATGAGGCGATCGCCTGTTATCAACAAGCCATTAAACAAAACCCTCAGTGGTCTCTAGCCTACTCTCAACTGGGAGAAGCCTTGAAAAAAGCAGGACGCTGGGAAGAAGCAACAGAGAGTTTGAGAAAAGCGATCGAGTCTCAAGCCCCCCCAACTCAGGAAATCCTCCCAGAAGAAAAAAATGGGCATGACCCCACCAAGGCTCTACTAGAAAAGGCGATCGAAAATGATGATCCTCAAACCTATCTGGATTTAACCCAAGTCTATCTGGAGCAAAAACAATGGCGAAAAGCGATCGCCACCGCCCGACAAGCACTCATGATTCAACCCACCGCCAGCGCCCATCGTTGGCTCGGAAAAGCCCTCCAAGGCGCAGGAGAAAGCAAACAAGCTAAGGAATCCTATGAAAGCGCGATCGCCCTCCAACCCAACTGGGCTGATCCGAAAGTAGATTTAGCAGATTGGTACAGTAACCGCAAACAATGGCGCAAGGCGATCGCTCACTATCAAGAAGCTCTAAAACTCGATAAGACTCATGTCGAAGCCTATCGGGGTCTCGCGAAAGCCTTTAAAAACCTTGGACAACAAGCCAAAGCAACCGAGTATTATTATCAAACTCTGTCCCAAGAAAGCTCACCCGAAACTTGTTTAGAATTAGCAAAACGACTCATCCAACAGAAAAAATACCAAGAAGCCATTGCTTGCTGTCGTCAGGCGATCGCCCTTGACCCAAATTTTACTCAAGCCTATCATGAGTTAGGAACGCTCTTAGTGCATCAGGGAAATCTGGCAGAGGGGATTCAATCCTATCGTCAAGCCCTACAGCAGAATCCAGACTCCCCCGCTACTTGGCAACTTTTAGGGAAAGCCTTAAATCAATGGGGTCAACAAGAAGAAGCAGAAGTGTCTTACCGACAGGCGGAATGGCTACTCACGCGATCGCAGCCATCCTCTGATTCAAATCGTCAAATATCCACTCCCAAAAGACAGGGAAGCAGCACTGACCAAGCATTAGTCATTCAACAGCAAGCCGAAATCGCCCTCCAGCAAGGAGACACGGAAACAGCCCTCAAACACTATCGAGAAGCCTTTGCCTACCTAACAGGGAAGAAAAACTCTCAGGAAACCATTAAGATTTTCTTATTCTCAGAAACCGAGACGGGACAACTATCACTGGATAATTCTGGGAATCAATCCTTAGCTTCCTTAATACGGTTAACTCTCGTCGCCAATGCGTTTCCTACCTTTACCAAGGGCTTAGCATGGTTTCTGGAGGGACTGGCGAAACTAAAACAAGGAAACTCATCCTCTGAGTTTTCTCAGAATGGAAAAGGAAAAAACGTTAACCCTGTCATTGATGTCACTTCTCAAACCTCCTCAGAAGAGAGTTTGACCCTTGCTAATCATCAACAATCTTTTCCGTCTTTCACCACCCTAGAAGCTCAAATCAAAGCAAGCATAGAAGCAGAAGACCTCGATCGCGCTCTCATTACTTGTAAGAAACTGATTGAATATTACCCTCAGCAAGGAGAAGGATATAAACTCTTAGGACAAGTTTATGAGAAACAAGGTCAGCTTTCTTTAGCGTTACAAGCCTACCAAAGCGCGATTGAGCTACGCTCAGCGCCAGAGGCGATCGCCCTCCAACCCGAAAATGTTGAACTCCTCTTCTCTTGTGGAAAAATCTGCGCTTCTCTGGAACAATGGGAACAGGCAATCAATCATTATCAGAAAGCCCTACAACAAAACCCCCAACGCTGGGAAATCTACCATTACTTGGGAGATGCTTTAGTGGCTAGTGGAGACACCAAAGGCGCGATCGCTGCTTATGAAAGAGCCGTTAACTTGTCTAACTAACTGAAGTTTTTCAAATTCCAAAAATTAGTTATAATATCCATCAACAAAAGACTGATCAAAATCTGCTATCTACCGTAAGTTCAGCATTGATTTGTTTGTCATCAGCATCAACAAAAGTCTAATTCACAAGATCATTTTGGAAAGAGTGGAAATGTTGGGAGAAAGTCAGCAAAATTTACATACCCTTGCTTCAGTGGCTAACGAGACAATTACACCAGCACTAACTCACTATAAGTTAGGTCAATCTTTAGCAAAGCAAGGACGCTGGGAAGAGGCGATCGCTCAGTATCAAAAGGCTCTAGAATTAGACCCCAGCTTAGATGTCGCCCATCAGGAGTTGCAAGTTGCTCTAGCGAAAACAAAGATCACCCCTGCTGATCCCCAAAAAATGCTCCCCAGTAAAGGATTATCTAGTGATTCTCACTCAGATGAAGTAGCAGATTACTGGGCAAAAGCTCAAGCATTTGCCAAAAAAGGACAATTAGAAGCAGTTATAAATCAACTTCAGGAAGTGATTAAGCGACAGCCTAGTTATGAAGCCTATCGAGAATTGTCACGAACTCAAAGTCGCCTCAAGCAACCAGCAGAATCAGCAGAGTCTTTATATCAAGCCTTAAGCCTTAATCCTGAAAAAGCCACTGCCCAACAACATTTTCAGCTAGGAAATACCTTTGCCAAACAAGATGACTGGGAAAAAGCCGTCACCTGCTATCGTCGCGCGGTCAACCAAGACTTTAATTTCTTCCCCGCCTATCGTAACCTTGCCAGCATCTTAGCCCGTCAAAGAGATTGGCCCTCAGCGATCGCCGCCTATCGAGAAGCGATCGCCATTAACCCAGATTCAGCCGTTATTCATAAAGAATTAGCAGTCGCCCTCACTCAGGAACAACAATGGACAGAAGCCATTAAAGCCTACCGACAAGCCATGCTTCAACAGCCTAAAGATTCATGGGTCAATGAACAGTTATTCCGCTTGCTAGAAAAACAAGAAGATTGGCTCCAACTAGAAACTGTCTGTCGGGAAGGAATCCAACGAGAACCCAAAGAATCGAAGTTCTATCACTTTTTAGGCAAAGCTCTCTCACAATTGGAACGCTGGGAAGACGCGATCGCCGCCTACCGAAATGCGATTGCCCTAGAATCAGGCTTTTTCTGGTCTCATCAGAATTTAGGGGAAGCCTTCTCACAATTGGAACGCTGGGAAGACGCGATCGCCGCCTACCGAAACGCGATCGCGATTAACGACACTTGGGCCTGGTCACACTATCACCTCGGAGAAGCCCTCCTACAACTCTGTCGCTGGCAAGAAGCAGCAAGAACCTATCGAAAAGCCAAATCTTTAGACCCCAATCTTCCCAAAATTAACCAGAAAATTGGCGAAGCACTCAGGCAAAAACAGCAAATTACCCAACAAACTCCTCATCCTCAACATCTAGATAAGTATTATCAAGCATTACAAGCTAACTCTGACGAAGCACTCTTTCAGGAGACCTCAATCCCTAATCCTCCTCCATCGGATCACTCTAACCTCAGCACCCCCTCCCAAACAGTACAAAAAGAGACAACCTCTTCTGAAAAACCGCCAATGGTAGAGTCTCCCACTGAGACAGACGATCGCCAATTAACCGACAAAGAAGAGACATCTGTGATCAGCAATTGGTTAGCTTACTTCCAATCAACGGATCAGCTAGTCAACAAAGGTCAACTCGAAGCAGCGATCGAACGTTACAGTGAACTCATCGCCAACAATCCAGAAGAAACAGAAGTCTATCAAAAAGTCATCGAGAGACTTGCCAAAATCTTTAACCTGAGCCACAATTTAACCTCATTTAACCGACTTTACTCCCTACTGTGGGAACACCCCAACACCTCGAAATTAACCTTAGAATATGGACGCTGGCTGACTTCTACAATCATCTATCTTGAGGGAAGCATTGAGGATTCTTGGGTGTTAGGAACAGCGAAACTAATCTTGTCTTTCCCTGAAAACTATCAATTAGCCCCCGCTTATTTTTTTCAAATTTCTGATCATCGGTTTGCCGCGATCGCCGTTCTGAAAGAGACCCAGAATAAAATAACCAAACAGCCCTGTCAAATATCAGTGTTACATGGCTCTCGCTTAGTGACCATTGAAAGACACTTGGTTGGAGAAGCAAGAGGACTAGAATTGATTCAATATTTGAATCAAAAACCAGAACACCCAAGAGAAAGAATCCGCGAACAAATTAGTAAAACTATCATTAATTTAATTCGTTACTCAAAGGAAAAAAAAGGCGCGAGAGAATTCTTGAGAAAATTACAAAAGTTTATTCAATTTCCCACAGTTAACTTAGTTAGTCCCAACTCCCCGTTTAGCATCTTTATTGACCGCGCGATTCCCACTCAAAATCGAGGGGTCTTTATCTCTGGTTGGATGTACGATGCTTCAGCAATGCTTCAAGAAATTGACATGATTTCTGATTTAGGATTTTCTCAAAAACTTCAGATACAAGACATCTACAAATATACTCGTTCTGATGTGAATCAATTTCTCAATGAGAATGGTTGTTCAGTCTCCCCTAGAGAAAAATTAGGGTTTTGTGCTTATGTAAGTATCCCTGATGAAATCCATCAAGCCTTTAGCCCGATCGCAGATTTATACGGCTTTCGCTTTATTATTACACTCGAAGGAGATGTTGAATATAAAATCCGTCCAGAAATTAAACAGTACGATCCTCACCTCGCTCGCAGTACAATCTTAGAACTGATCGATGGCGCACAAGTGAGCGACGAAATGTTAGATAATTGTCTCGGTAAAGCAAGTTACTACTTACAACAAGTCTGCGCCAAAAAAGGAACGATTCATGAAACCCTAGTTTTCGGGAAACCCAATGAACACCCACTGGTTTCGATTATTATCCCTCTTTATAAGTGCCTAGATTTCATCAAGCTACAGTTTGCAACAATGGCACACGATCGCGCCCTCGATCAATGTGAAATCATCTATGTTCTAGACTCCCCAGAACAAACACAAGAAGCGATCGCCATCCTCTCCGAATATAGCGCCCTTTATAACTTACCCGCCCACCTCGTCATCGTCAATCAAAACAGTGGCTATGCTTGCGCCAACAATATGGGCGCTTCTCAAGCACGAGGGAGCTACCTAGTCTTGATGAACTCCGATGTTGTTCCTAAAACCAAAGAATGGGCCCTAGACATGGCATTATTTTATGATTCCTTACCCAACATTGGCGCATTAGCCCCAAAATTAGTCTATGAAGACAACGCCATCCAACACGCAGGGATGTACTTTGAAAAAACAACCTTCCCCTTCTGGCTTAACTTACATTACTACAAAGGTTTCCCCAGTAGCTACAAGCCAGCCCAAGTCAGTCGTGCTGTTCCTGCAGTCACAGGAGCTTGCTTAATGATTAGTCGTGATCTCTACCAACGAGTCGGGGGATTAACAACAGATTACGTGATTGGAGACTTTGAAGATTCCGATCTTTGTCTGAAATGTGCTGCTTTAGGATACGAAAGTTGGTATTTTGCCGATGCAACTTTGTATCACTTTGAACGTCAATCAGTCCCATTAAACAATAACTATACTGCAGGACTTGCTTGGCGCTACAATGGTCGTCTTCATACTCGTCGCTGGGGTGATATGATTGAAAAATTAACCGCCAAATATCAAAGTTACTAAAAGGATTTTTTATGATAATGTATTGGAGTTGGCAGTGATGAAGTTATTAAAACCTAGCAGTTTAGAAATAAATAAACCCTCGAGTTCACCGAAAAAAACAAGAAAGGTATTAATTTTAGCTCACAATCATCCCTTACTGTTCCCAGGAGGGGCGGAAATTTTAGCCTATGATCTCTTCAAAGCCATTCGCGCTCAAACCCATTACGAACCTTTCTTTATCGGTGCTGCTGCTTCTCATGTTAAACAATTCCACAAAGATACTTCTTTTCAAACCCTAGTCGATGCTCCCGATGAAATGCTCTTAGAAGGAGAACCCTTTGACTATTTTTATCAGTCACGACCCATCTATAAATTAAATGATTTATATCGTGACTTTAAAAAGTTTTTAGAGGGATTTCAACCCGATATCGTTCATTTTCATCATACAATGCGAGTGGGATTAGAAGCGATTCATGTTACTAGGGCAACATTACTCAATGTGAAAATTGTTTACACCCTCCATGAATTTATTTTAATGTGTAATCATAATGGACAAATGATTCGCGTTCATAATAACGAACTCTGCGATCGCGCTTCCCCAGAAAAATGTCATCAGTGTTTTCCAGATATTTCCGCCCAGAAATTTAAAATGCGCGAAATCTTTATTAAAGAACACTTAGACTTAGTGGATCAAATCATTAGCCCTAGCCACTTTTTAGCCAACCGCTTCATTGATTGGGGAATTCCTCAAGAGAAAATGTTAGTTGTTGAAAACGGACGTGACCTGACTGAAGCAGCACCACACCGAGAATTAAGTTCAGGAGAAACCCGCAATGTCTTCGCCTTCTTTGGGCAAATTAACCCCTATAAAGGAGCCGTTTTGCTCCTCGAAGCAGTGGAATATTTGCTGAAACATCATTACACCAACTTTCGCTTAGAAATCTTTGGTAATATTGGAAGTGGTGATCAAGACTTCCGAGATAATTTTTGGCGGTTGATCAATCGCTGCCAAGAATATGTTACTTATCATGGGAAGTATAAACCCGAAGAAATGCCCGCTTTACTGGAAAAAGTCGATTGGGTAGTAATGCCTTCAATTTGGTGGGAAAACTCCCCCCTCGTTATTCAAGAAGTGTTTATGCACAAACGTCCCATGATTTGTGGTAATATAGGCGGCATGGCTGAAAAAGTAGAAGATGGAGTGACAGGACTTCACTTCCGCGTGAGAGACAAAGCAAGTTTAGCGAAAACGATGCGACAGGCTAGTTCTGATAGGGAATTGTGGGAACGACTGGTTAAAAATATTAAAACCCCTGTGTCTATAGAAGAATGTGCTAAACAGCACGTCA
>CAYXDG010000082.1:0-14242 GCA_964463655.1 uncultured Dactylococcopsis sp. | reverse complement strand
CTCTCGAAGGCTTCGGCACCGACCGAGTTGACCTCGCTACACTCCCTGAAAGCCCAGTATTCAATGCGGTGGATACCTTCGATTCAGGTGGTGAGCAGGACGCTCTCGCTGAGTATCTCTTTGCGGAGTTTGGTACCGACCCAGGAGCGCCGACAATCACCGCCGCTGACACGCCACCTGAGCTAGACGAACGCATCCAGAACCTTGACTTTCGTGAAGACACGGTGTTCGGGGAGACCGAGCCGACCTTGCCCATGCCTGTCTTTGGCAGTCTAGGAGATGATACTCTCGAAGCGGGAATCGATTTTGACGGAGCTAACAATCTTGTCTTTACTGGCGAAGGAGAAGATGGCGTTTTTGCTTCCCAAGGTGAAGGGGGCAATCGCACCTATGCTGGCAGCGATGATGATGAACTGTTTGCTGGTACTCGCGATCGCGTCTTTGGCGGGTCTGGCAACGATATCCTTGATGCGTCTGTTGGTGGTGGCGATAACCGTCTCTATGGCGGTGCTGGGGATGATGATTTCTTCCTTGGTAGCGACGATCGCGCTATTGGTGGCGATGGCAGCGATCGCTTCTTTGCCCTTGCTGGGGGTGAAAATGTGATCACTGGTGGTTCTGGGACTGATCAGTTCTGGATTGCGAATGCAGAAATTCCTGTAACGGCTAACACCATTACTGACTTTACCTCTGGAGAAGATGTCATCGGGATTGCTGGCTTTCCTGACCTTAATTTTGATAGTCTTAGTCTTACTCCAGAAGACAATCAAGTCGTCATCGGATTAGATGAAAATACGCCTCTCGCGACACTTTTAGGGGTAGAAGCCGGTAGCTTAAGCTCTGGCGATTTTGTCTTTGCTTAGAGTCGATTTAATCGGTTTCTTGTCTGAATGACTATCTTGTCGGGTGGGCAAAGCCCACCCGACGTTGACGACTACGCAAAGCGACGACGCAATAAGGGTTGAATTAGGATTAAGATTGCTGCATCAAATGCAACTAAGGCTAATAACGTCGCGCCAAAGGAAAGGTTTAGCCAAGGGGTTTCTAAAACGGTGCTACTGAGACTCCATTCCGCGTTGAGATAAATATAACGAATGGGTTCGATCGCGTAAGTGAGAGGATTCACACTGGCAATTACTTTTAACCAGTTTGCCATAAAGCTGATTGGTGCTAAAGCCGTGCTTGCAAATAATAACGGCAAGTTTGTTACAAATATCACTGCAATTAGCTCGACGTGACCGGGTAAGGCAAATGCTAAGCCTAAACTCAGCGCAGTGACTCCCGCAACGATTAAGAAAACAATGAGCGCGATCGCAGCTAATCCTGCTACACTAGGAAAACCTGCACCGATCAAAGCACTTAACCCGACGATCGCAGCGGTTTGCAGGAAACTAAGGCTAATAATGTAAATTGTGGAAGCAGCAACAATGGAAAACCGCGAACTCAATGGTGCGACTAACAAACGATTCAGAAAGCCAAATTCGCGATCGAACATAACAGGAAGTCCCGCATTTAAAGCACCAGAAAAGGCCGTAAAAACAATCACCCCAGGGGCGAGAAACTTCCCATAACTTAAGCCTTCTCCTAATAACCCTTCTGGAGCATACTGGAATAAAGCGCCAAATAGCAGCAACCACATCAACGGTTGAATAATCCCAGCTACAAGGGTAGAAGGACGGCGTTGGAGTTGGATAAAGAGACGTTTGGTTAAAGCGCCTGTTTCTTGGGTAAACTCTGCAACAGGGCTTTTAGAAATGGTTTCTTGATTTTGAATCAGAGAATTGGGGGATAATGGACTAACGCTTTGACTCATGATTTGTTCTTTGTTATTTGTTGTTTGTTATTTGTTATTTGTTGTTTGTCCTTCGTTCATTGTCCCCCCCTTATTAAGGGGGGTTAGGGGGGATCTAACTTAATAAGGGGGGCTCGCGGGGGATCAGGATAGCAGTTGATAATCGTTAACAAAGAACCATGTAGGGCGTAGCCCGCGCGAAGCACCATGAACCAATTATTAATTCCCTTTCATGGCTTGTTTTTTCTCTGCTTTTAGGTCACGACTGCTAGCAGCAGCCATTTCCGCATCCATCAAGGTTCGTCCTGTCGCAGCTAGATAAACATCATCTAAACTCGGACGAGATTGAGAAATGCCAAAGGTGGGTAGCCCTAAATCAGAGAGGGTTTTTTCGATCATACCAATGGGATTAGTTTGCGGTTGTACCACTAAATTGAGAGAATTCCCTTGGGCGGGATTAACAATTACTTCCTTAATAAAATCAAGGGTAGCAAGATGTTCTTTGGCTTTTTCCGCTTCTGCTATGGGGGTAAACTCTCGAATGCGAAGCGTTACGCGATCGCCGCCTAATCGATCTTTTAGCGCATTAGGTGTCCCATCAGCAATCACTTTTCCTTGGTCAATAATCGCCACGCGATCGGCTAGTGCATCCACTTCTTCGAGATAGTGACTGGTGATTAAAACTGTTGTTCCAGCTTCTCGCAACTTCCGCAGAAAATCCCAAACCACGGCTCGACTTTCGATATCTAACCCCACTGTTGGCTCATCCAAGACTAACACATCAGGTTGATGGAGTAATCCCGCAGCCAAATCAAGGCGTTTTTTCAAACCCCCTGAATAGGTCCCTGTTTTTTGATCACCATATTCCTCTAAACCAAGGATTTTCAGGAGTTGATCAATGCGGTCTTTTGCCAACAGTTTCGGAAGATGATAAAGATCAGCTTGCAGTTGTAATAATTCTCGTCCTGTGAGGATTTTATCCAACGCGACTTCCTGCGCGACATACCCCAGTTTTCGTCGCGCTAGTTTAGGTTGGTCAATGCTAGAGACACCCCCAACTTCCACACGACCGCTATCAGGTTTAGTGAGCGTGCATAAGCAACGAATCGTCGTGGTTTTTCCCGCGCCATTCGGACCGAGTAACCCGAAAATCTCTCCCGACTCAACAGTCAAGGTAACGTCTTTAACTGCTGCTACGTCACCATAAGATTTCTTTAAATGTTCAATGGAAACAGCAGGTGTCATAAAAATTCTTAGAGTCTATACATAAGTTAACGATCATTGCTTCTATTGTATAAGGCTTTCGCGATCGCGGTGCTGGAATGCCCCCTCTTTGCTAAATTAAACATAGTCTAGATTCAGAAAATAATCGGAAGACATGGAGATTACCCTCACCCCAGAACAAGAAAAGTTGATTAAACAACAATTAGCCAGTGGAAAGTTTACTAACACTGAAGAGATAATAACTGTAGCTCTTCGTATTTTAGAACAGCTAGAAGCCGAATCGCAACAGTGGTTGGAACAAACTCAACATGAAGTTACCTTAGCAGTTGAACAGTTAAAACAGGGAGAAGGAATTGAAATCAGTGTAGCTCTTGCGAAACTCAGAAATAATTTACGAGCAGAACAGGAAAAATGACCATTAGGCGATGTCTTATAGCGCCTCTTGCGTTGCAGGACTTAAATGAAATTACAGCGCATTTTGCTACAACAAATGTATCTGCTGGCGAAAAATTCATTACTCAGTTTGAACAAAAGTGTCGCTATTTGCAATCTTTTCCCTTAATTGGACGCAGCTACAATTGGATTTATCAAGACTTACGTGGTGTTCCTTTACAAGGATATATTATTTTCTATCGGGTAACAGAAGAGCAACTGGAAATTTTACGAGTTGTGAGTGGTCGGCGAAGGCTAGAATTATTGTTTAAGGAGGAGGAAGATAACTAATGGAAAATTGTAAAAAACTGCTACGACAGGTCGAGCTTAAACAAATGATTAAAATTTATCCATTGATCACTCTTCATGGCTATATTAACAATTATTCTTTCTAGAAGTTTCTAACAATGTTACAAGCAATTATTTTTGATATGGATGGGTTACTGATTGATTCTGAACCCTTTTGGCAACAAGCAGAGATAGAAATCTTTGCAGATGTTGGTTTAAACCTAACCTCTGAACTCTGCCAGCAAACAATGGGTTTAAGAATTGATGAAGTGGTTAATTATTGGTATCAACGTCATCCTTGGGGAAATATTTCTCAAACAGAAATCGCCGATCGCATTGTGCAAAGAGTGGTAGAATTAATTGAAACTAAAGGCACAACTAGAAAGGGTGTTTATCCCTTATTTGAATTTTTAGAAAAAATTAATCTTCCGTTGGCGCTGGCTTCTTCTTCTGCTTATGTTCTCATTGAAGCGGTTATCAAACGCTTAGATTTAAGTGATCAATTCAGGGTGATTCACTCAGCAACCGCAGAGGATTATGGAAAGCCTCATCCTGCGGTTTATCTCACCACAGCCGAAAAGTTAGGGGTAAGTGCAACCAACTGTTTAGGGTTAGAAGATTCTTTGAATGGGGTTTTAGCAGCCAAAGCAGCCAGAATGATCTGTTATGCGATTCCAGAAAGTTATCCAAAGTCTGATCTAAGATTTATCATTGCTGATCAGATTTTTCCTTCTCTAATTGAAGCCAAGGCAGCGATCGAGCAGTTAATCGAGTAGTCTCTCCCAAAATTAATGGTTAATTATTTAAGGTGGGCGATGCCCACCCTACTGAGTTAAACCCTGAAGCAAGATTTGTTAATGAAATCTGGGTTGATGACGGATTAAGTTGAGAAACTCTTCACGGGTTTTGTGGTCTTCTTGAAACACCCCTAGCATGGCGCTAGTCACTGTCCAAGAACTAGGCTTTTGTACCCCACGCATTACCATACACATATGGGTTGCTTCGATGACAACAGCAACGCCCTGTGGTTCGAGAATGGTTTGAATAGCTTCTGCAATTTGGCGGGTGAGACGTTCTTGCACTTGCAAGCGACGAGCATACATTTCTACGATGCGGGCTAATTTGCTCAAGCCCACAACCTTTTGATTGGGAATATAAGCCACATGAGCTTTCCCCATAAAAGGCAGCATATGATGCTCACAGAGACTAAAGATATCAATGTCCCTCACCAGCACCATTTCGTTGTGTCCCTCATCAAAAATCGCCCCGTTGACCAAATCTTCTAAAGATTGCTCATAGCCCTTGGTGAGAAATTGCATAGCTTCAGCCACGCGCTTGGGGGTTTTGAGAAGGCCTTCTCGATTGGGGTCTTCTCCCACACCTTGCAGCAAGGTTTTTACTGCGGCCATCATTTCTTCTGTGTTGGGGTGGTCTTGGGTAATAGCTGCTTCTACAGAGGAAGCGTTGTTGAGAGACACACTTTTGTTTACTTTCACTGAACCGTTGGACATTGAACTGTTGGATGAAGCAATTGTCATAACTTAAGCGTAAAATTTTTTACCTCGTCTGCATTATTCTGGAAACCTAGGATGGGCTTAGAGTGCGCCCGCGCTAGGCATCAGGGTCATTTCTTCGATCACTGCTTGTGGGGGAAGCAGAGCAGATTGTACGATCGCTTGTGCCACAACTTTTGGATCAAGCATGGCGGAACGATTTAACTCCATTTTCACCGTGTCGGTATCCCAGAGGGGAGTATTCACGGCGCCTGGTGTGATAATGACAACCCGAATCCCTTTTTCTTTTTCCTCTCCTAATAAGGCTTTGGAGAGGGTAATAATCCCCGCTTTACTAACACTGTAAGCACCCCAACTGGGGAAAGGATTATGAGCAGCGATCGAGGCTACATTTATTATTGTGCCACCTCCGCGATCGCGTAAGGTTGGCAAAACCCCTTGCATACATTGAAAAACACTGGTTAAATTGAGATCAAGCACTTGTTGCCATTCGGAGAGGGGCGTTTCGCCAAGGGGATTGGTGTAGCCCATACCAGCATTATTGACTAAAATATCAATTCCCCCAAAATCACTGACGACAGCTTCGATTTTCTCTTTCACTGTCGCAATTTCAGCTAAATCGATTAAGTAGGGTTTTACCCTGACAGGTGCGGAAATTTCAGCAATAACACTGTCTAATTTTGCCTGCGATCGACCCACTAAAGCCAGATCAACCTCTGCTTTGGCAAATGCGAAAGCAGTTTCTTTCCCAATTCCGCTACTTCCCCCTGTAATGAGAGCCTTCAAGCGGGTCTGGGAATCTTCCATACTATCCTCCATTGTTTAATCAAGCCTAATTTTCTTGATGTCAGATCGATCTTGACACAAGATTCTGATTTTTCTATTAAAAACCCACACCAAGCAACGGCTTTCGGAGGGTTTTCTGCGCGATCGGGTAGCGCTAACGCTGTAACTTTAAAAAATGTAAAGTTTCCAGTCCGTGCTTATTGTATCACTTGATCTGCTATTAATCGATTGTTGTCCCTAATTGTTCATTTCAGCAAAATTCATGACTAGCATTTCTAATCACTTTTGGCAGTTAGTTAAAAATACAACTCAAACTGCAATTGAATCACAAGCATTACAACCAATTCCCACTGAATACGAAATCATCGAATGTGAAGGGATTCCCTTTTTAGTCAGGATTTTAAAGAATTTAATTAAAAAAGAAGAAGCGAAGGAAAAAACAGGGAAAGATTTTGATCCATTTCTTCCTTACGAAGAAGATTTATTTGTTAGTAATATTTCTGAGACCCATCTCTGTTTACTGAATAAATATAATGTCGTTGAGAATCATATTTTAATCGTTACTCGCGATTTTGAAGAACAAGAAAACCTAATCAATCATGCTGATTTAACAGCGCTTTGTGCTTGTCTTAAACAAGTTGATGGCTTAGGCTTTTATAATTCAGCAAAAGATGCTGGTGCGTCTGTTCGTCATAAACATTTACAGTTGGTTCCCCAGTCTCTTGCGCCCGATTATACAGAAATTCCGATTACCCCTGCGCTAAAAATGGGAGAGTCTTCTCAAGGGATAACTCAAGTTCCTCTCTTTCCATTTTTACATAGTTTTTCTTGGCTTAATCTTGATTGGAATTCATCCCCAGAAAGCATCGCTGAAACCGTTCTCGCTACTTATCAACAACTACTAGAGACAATTAATTATCGCCCAGAAACTGCCTATAATTTTCTCATGACTCGTCAGTGGATGTTAATTGTTCTCCGAAAACAAGAAAGGTTTCAATCGATTGGGATTAATTCTCTTGGTTTTGCTGGGGCTTTGTTAGTCAAAAATCAAGAGGAATTAGAATTAGTTAAAACAGAAACCCCTCTCAAGATTTTAGCAAGCGTTGGGAAAACCTTTTAAGGGAGTAGGGTGGGCATTGCCCACCCTAACAGGATTAAGAAATATCTTTAGCATATTGCCTTAAAGTATCTAAAGAAATCACTTCTAAAGCTCTCGCATGAGTGGAAGCTAAAATAACAGGAGGTGCTACCCCAGCTTGTCTTGCTTCCTCCCAACGAGAGGCACATAAACACCAACCATCCCCTGGTTTTAAGCCAGGAAAATTAAACATGGGTCGCGGGGTGCTAAGGTCATTTCCTTGGGCTTTTGTATATTCTAAAAACTCGGCTGTCATTTCTGCACAAACCACGTGCAAACCAAAATCTTGTCCCCCAGTGTTACAGTAACCATCCCGATAAAAACCTGTTTTCGGGTCATTACAGCACAGTTGTAGAGGAGTTCCTAAAACGTTCGTTGCTTCTGCCATTAGATTTAAATTTATCAGAACTAATTCATCTAAATTTTACCACAGATAACACAGAGATTGTTATACTAAAAAATAATTATTTTGAGCTAGTGAGTTTGCCAAATGAATCAATCATCTTTATTCACGATCGGGCATTCTAATCATGCGATCGAGGACTTTCTTTCTCTACTCAAAACATCCCAAATAACGGCGCTTAATGAGTTGGGAAGCGTATAAAAAAGGGTTTAATGAATTAATTCGCGATCGGGCGATCAAAATCTCTTGACTGTAGTTGTTTGCTGTGTGGGGAACCAATAACCAATAACCAATAACCAATAACCAATAACCAATAACCAATAACCAATAACAAACTTAAAAATGACTCATTATTTCGCAACTGTTGCGCGAGGTTTAGAAGAAATCGCAGCGCAAGAATTAAAAGATTTAGGCGGAGAAAATGTCACTCCTCAGTTTACAGGAGTTGAATTTCAAGGCGATCGAAAGTTATTATATGAAGTTAACCTTTGGTCGCGTACTATTTTCCGTGTCTTGGTTCCGATCAGAAAGTTTCCCTGTAAAAGTGTGAAGCAATTGTATCAGGAAGTGAGAGAGATTAATTGGGAAAAGTATCTTTCTCCAGAGGAAACCTTAGCTGTCCATTGTACGGGAAAAAATGAACAATTAAACCATACGCATTTTAGTGCTTTACAAGTGAAAAACGCGATCGCAGATCAGCAAAGAGATAACTGGGGAAGGCGATCGAATGTTGACGTAGAAAATCCTGATTTAACCATCAATCTTCATATTGAAAAGACACACGCGGTTCTGAGTTTAGACAGTACAGGAGACAGTTTACACCGTCGCGGATATCGTCCAGCGATGGGAACCGCACCGTTAAAAGAAACCTTTGCGTCTGCGTTATTAGCAATGACTGACTGGGAGACAAGTATCCCTTTACTTGACCCCTTATGCGGATCAGGAACATTTCTCACTGAAGCAGGATTAAAAGCGCTGAATATTGCACCTGGACTGTTTAGACAAACCTTTGCGTTTGAAAAATGGTATGATTTTGATGGGGAACTTTGGGAACAAGTAAAACAGGAAGCAAAGCAACAGCAATTGTCACAACTTCCCGCAGGAATTTATGGGCGCGATCGCGATTTTGATGTTCTTCAGCAAGCAAAAACGAATGTAAAAAACTGTCATCTCGAACAACAAATTAATCTCGCACAGACTGATATCTTAGAACTAGAAGCGCCAACAGACCAAGGAATCATTATTTGTAATCCTCCCTATGGAAAGCGCCTTGGTGAGGTGAAAGAATTAGGAAGTTTCTACAAACAGTTAGGGGATGTTTTCAAGCAACGATTTAAAGGATGGATTGCTTATGTGTTATCAGGGAATAAAGAATTAACCAAACAGATTGGGTTAAGAACATCGCAACGGATTCCTTTTTATAATGGGTCGCTTCCTTGTACGTTGTTGAGATATGAACTGTTTTAATCTGTTCGCTCAAGTTTATTTTTTTGCTTATGTTTTGCCTTTAAAGTAAAGAGTTCTGACTAAGAAAGAAACATGATTTATGGCTGAGTCTGCTTATACTTTTCCTGTGCAGCAGCATTTTCGATCTCGTTACGGAACACCTCAAGCATTCCGATAACTTCTGTTTGCAAATCCCTATATTCTTCCCGATCCAAGATTAAATAATTTCCATGTGCAATTTCATTCCTTTTCTTTAATAACTGAATATCTATCAATTTTGATTTAGTGGAGTAGTAGGAAAAATCTATCCCCAGAACTTTAGCGATTTCCCTGAAGGTTTCAGAGGAGAGATTAGACCCAGTAGAAATTGCATCTTTAGGTAAGACACATCTTTGATTTAATCCAGACAGAAAAAAATCACAAACAGGAATGTAGAGAGATGGCTTATTCGTCTCTTGTGCATCTTTAAGTTTGCTTTTCATCGCGAGAGCTAGAAAATTACTCGCCAGTTCCTGATAAGTTAATTTCTGCAATCTAACATAATCGACATAAGCATTTACTGCTGACTTCACAAAACCTTCCCAATGGGAATAAAGAATACATACCCCACTGCGAAGTAAGGTTTCATGTCTTTGCTGAGAGACTTTTTTGGCTTCCACTAAACTCTTAACTTCCGAAAGTTCTCGCTTGCGCCAGGCCAGATCCTCAGCTAGCTTATCAGTTAATTGTTCAAGGGTTCTGATGCTCATGAAGGGGAAAACTTTTCTCTACCAAGGGGAATCAGATGGGGTAAGCGTCTTGTCGCATTCTGTCCTGCACCAGACCACGTTTTATAACTTTGATCAGACCAAATGCTTTTTACCCGATTCGGTATTTCATCAACTGGAGGAAGATTCCTATAATTATATCCGATTCCCAGTGCAATCACTTCATAAGCTGATAATAAAAATCCGCCCAGAAATCTATCTTCTTCTGGTTTATATCTTTTGAAGCTGCGATCGCCCATTGATTGATCGAGAAGGTTAAATGTTGTATCAAATGCGCTTTCAATATGGTTACGATCCCAATTCTTATCAGCAGCCATTTGACGCATTCTTTGGGTTAAGAAAACACTAATGTCACCCCCTAACTTTTGCAGACTGTCATGATCTTGATTAAAGAGAAGAATAAACCGTAACACTAACTCCATATCATACTGTTCTTCATAGAGTTTATCGCTCAAAGCAATACAATTTCTAAACGATTCCCGACGCGAAAGTGAACTCATAAGATCATATAAGTCTTGATTCAACATCAAAAGAATAAAGTTTCGCATTTCTTGGGGAGTTGCGATCGAACCTCCTGTATTCAAGCGTTGAAATAACTCGTACTTGATCATCGGATCGCTTTCTTTTTCAATGATATTGACGGGGATTTTTGATCGCTTGATATAGAGACGTTGCGCTTGAGTGAAAGAATTCTCTTTATCATTTGACTCATCCCACTTTTTGCCCTTGAGTGAAGGTAAATAGACTGTTTCTTGTAACCTAAAGGGTTGCTCTTCTTCTTGATGATCACGGTTCAAAATCCCTACAAACTGATAGATTGTTGAGAGTCTTTGTAACCCATCAACGACATCCCAAACTCCATCCTCTCGTTGACTAACAAAAATAGGCGGAATGGGGATTCCTAAAAGAATCGACTCGATAAAAGCTGATTTTTGATGATCTGACCAACGAAAAAATCTTTGAAATTCTGGGTGAATGTCAATCTCATTATTTTCATAAAGACTGATCCATTCGCCAATTGACATGGAATAGCCATCTGTCCGAATTTCTTGCCTTGTTTTATCAATTTCTTCCTGTAAGGACATGGCTGTGGTCTGATTCATCTGTTTCATTTTCAGTTTGTAATTAATTGTCCAATTCTTGCTCTTGTAGAGAGACGTGCCATGGCAGGTCTCTACATCGTGGGATATAAATCACAAACAACGGCTTAAAATCCCATTGCTTCTGCAACAGTTTCTAACTTGGAAGGAATCCCTGCTTTCACCTGTGCTTGGGCATGATCGATCGCGCTTTGGGGGTCTTTTAAGCCATTTCCTGTCAAGACACACACGACGGTTGCATTGCTAGGAATCGTCTCTTGCACTTTTAATAATCCCGCTACAGAGGCAGCACTAGCAGGTTCACAGAAAACCCCTTCTTCCCGTGCTAAAATTCGATAAGCCTCTAAAATTTCTTCATCGCTAACGGCGTTAAACGCTCCTTTGCTGGCTTCTTGTACCGCTAGCGCTCGTTTCCAGTTGGCAGGATTACCAATCCGAATGGCAGTTGCGATCGTTTCTGGAGACTGCACAGCATGACCCTGCACAATCGGGGCCGATCCCGTTGCTTGAAAGCCCATCATGCGCGGTAACTTTTCACATTTATTCTGTTGGTGGTATTGACAAAACCCCATCCAATATGCAGTGATATTCCCTGCATTCCCCACAGGAATACAGAGCCAATCGGGGGCTTCTCCTAGCTGGTCAACAATTTCAAAAGCAGCTGTTTTTTGCCCTTCTAAACGGTAGGGATTGACGGAGTTGACCAAAGTAACGGGATAGGTCTGGGCAATGGCTTTAACGAGCTTAAAACAGTCATCAAAGTTGCCATCAATGGCGATGACTTCTGCACCGTAGAGAAGTGCTTGGGCTAACTTTCCGAGGGCGACATAACCATCAGGAATTAGAACAAAAGGTTTTAAACCAGCACGCACTGCATAAGCAGCAGCAGCAGCAGAGGTATTCCCGGTGCTGGCACAAATAACCGCTCTCGCTCCCTCTTCTTTCGCTTTCGAGATTGCCATAGTCATTCCTCGGTCTTTGAAGCTACCCGTAGGATTGAGACCATCATATTTCACATAAACCCTGACTCCTCGTCCAATTCTTTCTGAGAGGCGATCGGCTCTGATCAGGGGGGTGTTTCCTTCAAGGAGGGTAACAACGGGTGTCTTGGCATTAACTGGTAAAAAAGGACGATAGGTTTCGATGAGACCAGACCAGCTGGTCTGATCACTGAGGCGATCGGGGGAGGGATAGAAGCTAACTGGCGAAACTCTAGTAGTAGTCACGGATTTCTTTGTGGGTGCGTTAAAAGTCACGAATACAAGAACCGAGCAATAAGGTTGGTCGTTTTGTCACTTTTGATTAAAAAATTGAGCCTTCGCTCTGTTGCAGACAACCAACCAACCTGTTTTGGGGTCAGCCCTACATTGGCTAGTGATTCAGAGTCTTGCTGAATGTAGGTTTACCCGATCAAAATAGCTCTCGACCATACTCTACCACAAAATTTTCAGATCATAGAGTTCGGTCCTTAAAACCGTTCTGCGGACGCTTGACGAACAGACGGTTTTGAGTTCCGTTTGGGACGAGGTTTGGGCTTGTCATGATCGCTGGGGGGGTCTTGCCAGCTTTCATCCAGCCATTCGGGGCGACTTTGATCATAGATCATTTGCAGTGCTGCTGCGGCGATCGCATGAGCATCATATTCATCCTCTAGTTCTCGCACCAGAGGTAAGAAGGAAGCCATCCGTTCTCCCCCTAAGCTATTCTGCAATTCTTCCCGCAGTTTTTCTAACCGTTGGGCTTCAATTTGTGCGCGATTGGGAATGGAAAGGATGTTCAAGCGTTGATGCAGATGTCGTTCAATCTGACGGATAGCATTGCGATCGCGCTGTTGACTCAAACTGATCGCTACTCCTGTTTTTCCAGCCCGTCCTGTCCGTCCGATGCGGTGGATGTAAGTTTCGACATTATCTGGGAGATCGAAGTTGATCACATGAGAGAGGTTTTCCACATCCAATCCCCGTGCTGCAATATCAGTCGCGACCACTAAGCGTACTTGGCTCTTCCGAAAACGTTGGACTAATCGTTCCCGTTGGCTTTGGCTTAAGTCTCCATGATATTCATCCACACTGTAACCCGCGCTTTGCAACTCTTGGGTGATTTCGCTAGCAGTTCGTTTGGTTCGCACAAAAATCAATGCTGACTCTGGGCTTTCCATTGCTAGGATTGGCTGCAATGCTTTCCCTTTTGTCCAACCGCGAGGCACTTTATACACCCGTTGTTCGATCCGTTGTGGAGTTCCTTTTGGTTGTTCCACTTTTAGGCTGACAGGATTAACCATAAACTGATTAATCAAGTCTTTGATTTGTCGAGGCATCGTTGCCGAGAAACAAGCCGTTTGCCGTTTTTCTGGCGCTTGTCTGAGGATTTCCCGTACATCGTCTATGAATCCCATGCTGAGCATTTCATCTGCTTCATCGAGGACGACATAGCGCAGGGTTTCTAAGCGCAATGCTTTGCGATTGAGTAGATCAATCACTCGTCCTGGGGTGCCAACGACAACTTGTACCCCTCGTTTCAAGCTCTGCATTTGCCGATCGATGGGTTGACCGCCACACACGGTTAAAATTTTCAGGGCGCGATCGTGGGAAAACGTTTTGATGGCTGTTGCCACTTGTTGCGCCAGTTCTCGGGTTGGCGTTAAGATTAACGCTTGTACCGCTGTTTGTTCAACGTCAATCTGCTCTAGAATTGGCAGGGAAAAGGCTGCAGTTTTTCCTGTTCCTGTTTGGGACTGACCAACCACATCTTTTCCTTTTAAGATTTCAGGAATCGCTTGGGCTTGTACATCAGTCGGTTGCTCGAAGCCTAGTTTCTCCAATTTGGCTACTCTTTCTTCGGAGAGTCCTAGACTTTGAAAAGAAATTGTCATAAGGATGCTATTTCGCAATATTTTGTTACCTTCATCTTAGCTTATCGCTAATCCTTTATTTTGGGCAACTTGATTCTTCCCTTGCTGTTTTGATGATTTAATCTTAAGATTTTCTCCCTTCACTTCAGTTTTTCTTATGTTTTAGTCTGCTACAAACCCCAATCACTCCCGAAAGCCAAACCCTGTTACTTGAGTTGCCAACCTCGATCGCGCTACAAGTCACGCCAGAACAGTTCACCGCTTTAGCAACCGTCAATCGAGATTTACGACTAGAAAGAACATCTAAAGGAGAATTAATGGTGAATCCACTCCAAAAATTTGTCCCGGCTTTGTGGTGGAATTACGATCTCGCAGCGACCAACTCAAACCCTTACAAGAGAAAATGCAAGAATATCTGGAAAATGGTTCAAGACTGGGCTGGCTCGCGAGTAGAAATTTATCGCCAGGGGAGAGAGAAATCTTGGAAAGATTTAGCCAATC
>CAYXDG010000081.1:0-14434 GCA_964463655.1 uncultured Dactylococcopsis sp. | reverse complement strand
TGAAGCAGGAATCTCCCTCTATAGCGACGTTAGGAGCTTAGAGGGAGAGGTTCAATAACTTCTACCAATCTGAATATCGCGAACCCGCACAGGAACACACCCATGAGTCATTTGTGCAATTTGGATGGGTTCTCCTTTCCCACAGATATTCGTTCCGCACTGTTGCCACTCTTCTGCGCCCCCGATCGCGTCCACTTGTTGCCAGAAGTCAGTGGTCATAGCATGATAGGTTAAATCTTTCACCATCCCTACAATTTTGCCGTCTTTGATCCGCCAGAAAGCATCGCCACCAAACTGGAAGTTTCTGCGCTGCTGGTCGATCGAGAAACTCCCCACACCATCAATCAGAATACCATCTTTTGTCTCAGCAATCATCTGGTTTAAACTAGCCGTATGGCTTTCCCCTGCTTCTCCTGGTTCTAATCCTAAGTTGGGAATCCGTACCATCGGGACACTTGACCAACTATCGGCGAAGGAACTTCCGTTACTGCTAGAGCGTCCTAAGCGATAAGCGGTTTCGCGATCGCTGAGATAATCTACTAAGATTCCCTCTTTCACCACATACCAAGATTGTGCTTTCACTCCTTCGTCATCATAGCCAACGGTACTGCGTCCACCAGGTTGGGTGCGATCGGCGATAAAATTAATCCAAGGTGCTGCATAACGCAATGTTCCCAGCTTGTCTGTTGTGGCGAAACTCGTTCCTGCAAAATTCGCTTCATAGCCAAACACACGGTCTAATTCTGTGGGGTGTCCAACGGATTCGTGAATGGTAAGGTAAAGATTACTCGGTTTTAAGATTAAGGTTGTGCGATCGCTGCTAGGTGCGGGGTCAGCATGAACTTTTTCAATGGCTTCTTCTGCAACGCGATCGACTTGCGAAAATAAATCATCTGGCTTAATCTGCTCATAGCCTATGTTAAGGGGAGGACGTTCGTAACTGCGAGTTTGTGCGTCTCCTTGGGCGATCGCCATACAGCCAAAACTCGGATAACTGCGATAAATGGTTTGTTGGATGTGTGACCCTTCGGTGGAAGCAAAAATTTTGTCTTCTTGGGAAAAACGGAGGGAAGAGAAGGCTTTTTTGACCCCTCGTCCTTCATATCCTAATAATTTTTCATTGAGAGACAGTAGGAGATTAGTTTTCTCAGTCAGAGGAATCTCAAAGGGATTAATCTCGATCGGGGTAATGTATGTATCTTGATAGGCTTCTACTGGTGCTAAACGCACGGGTTGCTGTTGGGTGAGGTGAGTTCCTTTAGCAATCTCGATCGCTAAATGAATTGTCCGAATAATCGCATCTGGGGTTTTTTCGTGGCTTGCTGCAAATCCCCAAGCGCCGTTTAAGAGGACGCGAATGCCATAGCCTGAACTAATATTATCAGAAAGGACGCTCAAGCTGCGATCGCGGGCGATGAGAGTTTGGGTGCGATACCGACAGAGACGAATTTCTCCATATTCGCATCCTGTTTGACGGAGTTTTTCGATCGCGAGGTTTGCGAGATCAGTTGGGGTGTCAGTGGTTGGCATTTGGAGCATAATTTAAAGAGTAATTGTTATCTTATTAATTTTATCTAAAATAGCTATGATGAACGCGATCGCCCTAAAACTGCCAAATTCTGCTCAATTCAGCGATGAACAATTTTTTGAACTTTGTCAATCCAACCCTGATCTCAAATTAGAACAAACGGCAACT
Organism: uncultured Dactylococcopsis sp.; assembly: GCA_964463655.1. GTDB lineage: Bacteria > Cyanobacteriota > Cyanobacteriia > Cyanobacteriales > Rubidibacteraceae > Halothece. The sequence goes on along the minus strand of CAYXDG010000081.1, from coordinate 12,738 downwards.
GGAGAATTAGTAATTATGTCACCGACAGGGGGAGAAACGGGCAAACAAAACTCAGGAATCACTGCTCAATTATGGTTATGGAATCGGCAAACAAAACTGGGAGAAGTGTTTGATTCTTCCACAGGTTTTAGACTTCCTAATGGGAGCAATCGTAGTCCTGATACGGCTTGGATTCCTAAAGAAAAGTGGAATCAACTGACTCCTGAACAACGAAAAAGATTTCTTCCTTTGTGTCCCGATTTTGCGATTAAACTCCGTTCTCCTAATGATAGTTTATCTGATTTACAAACTAAAATGCAAGAATATCTAGAGAATGGAATGCAGTTAGGGTGGTTGATTAATTCTGAAAATCAGCAAGTAGAAATTTATCGAAAAGGACAGCCAAAGGAAATATTGGATCAGCCTCAAACCTTATCAGGAGAAAATGTTTTACCTGAATTTTGTTTAGATTTAGAAATAATTGACTTTTGTCAGCAGTAGCTTGGATCTTCAAGCGGTATCGAACATTTACACTGACCAGCTACGATCAATAATTATCAATTAATCTTCTCCAATATCTTCGTTCCAAAGCTGAGGATAATTCTCGATAAACTCTCTCATCAATTGCTTACATTCATCGAGATTAAGATTAACCAATTCTACCCCATTTTGTTCCATAAAGGCTTGTGCGCCTGCAAAAGTTTGGGCTTCTCCTGCAATCACTTTCTTAATCCCAAATTGTACCACTGCCCCCGCACACAAATAACAAGGCATCAGGGTAGAATATAAGACAGTGTTTTTGTAATTCCCAATGCGTCCAGCGTTGCGTAAGCAGTCGATTTCCGCGTGAGTAACGGGGTCATTGTCTTGGACACGCTTGTTGTGTCCTTCCCCGAGAATTGTCCCCTCACGGACTAAAACCGACCCAATGGGGATTCCCCCTTCTCTTAATCCTAGTCTAGCTTGCGCGATCGCTGCTTCCATAAATTGATCCATCTTAACCTCTTACTTATTCAATCATTGAAGACAGATGTCCTGACAGCATTTCCACTTGACCATGTAATGTTTTTAGACTAGATAAAGACGATGCAACTTGTTCAAATTCTGTTCCATCACTATAGGTAATTTGGTATAAATAATCCTGTGTTGGGTCATTCATGACAAAAGACGGTTTCGTCAGGAAATTAGACGCTTCCTGAACAGAAGAAAAAACAAGAGACTGAGATTGCTGTCGTACTATCATTCTAATCTCTTGCGGTAAGGCGCTCAATCTTGCGCGAACGCGATCAACATAAGAATCGATTGTGGCTTGACCCATCAATTCGATCAGAGTATTAGAAACTTGATTTAACTGTTCCGTGGTTACATTTTTTTCAAAAGCCTGCGTCAATTTGAATTTTTCTGCTTCTGGAAGGCGATCAGGATAATCAATTTCTAATCCATTTAACTGAAACGCTTGAATAACTTTTTCTTTCGGAACATACAATAAATCTATATCTCGACTTCTAATTAATTCACGGGCTGGACTGGTAAAATCTCCAGCAGCAATGATTCCTAAAAAACGGGCGGTTGGATAGGAAGAACGCATAGGAATTAGTTTTCCAATATCGTCCCTTGCTTTATCTTTAGAATGTCTAGACCCCCGTCGCCAAAAACATTCCATAAAAGCCACAGGGATTCCTCGCTTAGTTGGCGATCCGCCTAATTCAAGGACAAAATCAAAATCTACAGAATTCCCTTCTTCATCATACCAAATAATTTTTTCTCCTCTCGCTTCTCCAATTGATTCTCGTTCTAAAAAACGATTATCTAAAAATAAATTGAGCTTTGCTGACACTTGGTTTAAAACTCGTAGGACAAAATATTCCTCAAACCAATCACCAATGATCTGACCTAACTTATGTCCCGAAGAAGAAAACTGTTTATTTTCACTTGCCATAATTAATTTTTCTGAATCGTTAGCAACCCACAGCAATCCTTCCTTGAGAGGAAAGCGGTGTTTTCGGTTTTTCCATTTAACATTGCGATCGCGCAGCTTATCAAAGGTATAAAATTCAAATCCCGCAGCGATCGCTAATTCCCCTAACCATCTTTCCACAGGAACATGAATCCCATAAGGTGCAGAATCGCCAATGATAAAGCAAATTTGTGCATCATCTTTGCAAACATTTCGTAAATTATTCCAGACCTTTGCCATATCTAGAAAATATCCTGCAACCATCGTATGATAATGCTTTTTTCCCCCATGAAGTAATCTTTCAGCAGCGAGTTTTTCACAGACTTGTTTTAATTCATTTTGAATTGGTTGAATCGCTGAATTTTGCAAAAGCGTTTCTAGTTGAAGTTTATCTTTAGAAGCGTGTTGAGAAGAAGAAACAATTAAATGTTTGCGGACAGCTTGGTGTAAGTCACTCCAAGATTCTATTTCTCCCCAAAAGGACATTTCTAAGCGTGTCGAATCCGCATAATCATAATTATTGGTATAAGGAGGAGAGGTAATCACTAAATCGACTTTTTGATCTAAATGGGTTAAAGTCTCTCTCGCATCCGCCGTTAAAATTTCTCCTTGAGAGACTAAATTTTGCGATTGAAGTCTTTCCATATCCGACTTCATCAAAGCAATTTGTCCTTGAAAGGCTTCCCAAGGAGAGAGGGAGGTTTTCTTGGCTTTTTTAGGTAAAATATATTGCCATTGCGCGGTGTTAACTGAAGCACAAGGACGGAGAATTGCTGTAATTGCTAACCAGACCAGTTCCGATGCTTTCGTGTTATCCTGAATTTGTTGCCAAGCTGTTTTTAACTTGCTTAAATCCTGTAACGAGGAAGCTGAAAAACTCTTTGTAATTAAATCGGGATAGTTAGGATTAAAATCGACACAAGTTTTAGCCTCATTGAAAACTTCTTCTGCTTTTTGGGTAAAGTCTAAGACAGAAGAATCCCAATAGGTTTTCGCTTTCGCAATTCTTGCAACAAAAGGATGGGCTTCGATCCCAATGCTAGGGATTTGAACTTGATCCGCAGCAATAACGACTGTCCCTGACCCAACGAAAGGGTCTAAAATGACAGGAGAATCATAGCCAGAGTTATGGATAATTTCTTGTACCCATTCGGCGGAAAAGCCTGCAGAATAGCGAAACCAGCGATGGACAGGTAATTTCATATTATCCACAAAACTTCCAGCCCTGCTTAATTGCTTGGCGTTGCGAGGGGTCGGGAGTTGCGGGAATAATTCAAGTTGCTGAGACATTGGCTGCGATCGCTGCTTCCATAAATTGATCCATCTTAACCTCTCATACATGGGTCTCACACTGACTGATAACTGCTGAGTGAAATCGTTTCCCCTGTAACAAGAGAATACAGCACATCTGGGTCTAAATCTGCACCATTAGACCAATAAATTGTTCCCCATTCAGGATTCACTTTGACGCTTCGGAAATAGTTTAAATCTTGTAGCGGTTCAAAGATACCAGAAAATTCAATTAGTTTACTAATATCAACAATTCCTTCGCAACCATCTTCAAATTTGAGATAGAGTTGATGGTTCTTTTTGGGAATGACTTGGATAATATCTTTTAGCATAATCTACTCCAAAGGCTCAACTTTATTGATGGGTTGTTGATTTATTGCACCTTCCCAATTTTCTCTTAATTCTGTTTAATGTTTCTACATTTTCCCCAATTATTAATGATTCATTGTTTTAATATATTCCTGTAACGCCTTCACATCTAATGATCCTGATTGTAACGCCCGTACTGCTTCGACATTAGCTTTTGCGCCAGCAATGGTTGTGACAACAGGAATTTTATAAGTCAACGCGGTGCGTCGAATTAATTGACCGTCGGTTTGCGCTTCTTGTCCCGTTGGGGTGTTAATAATTAGTTGGATGTCTTGGTTTTTGATTGCATCGATGACATGAGGACGACCTTGATGGAGCTTTAGGAGAAGTCCAACTTCTAATCCTTCTGCTTCTAATGCTGCTTTTGTTCCTTCCGTCGCAATCACCTTAAAGCCTAAGTCCATAAAGTCTTTGACCACAGGAATCACTAATTGTTTATCTCGATCGCTGGTAGAAACAAAAATCGTGCCTGATAATGGTAAACGCTGACCTGCTGCTAATTCTGCTTTGGCGAAGGCTTTCCCGAAGTCATAATCAATTCCCATCACTTCCCCAGTGGAACGCATTTCTGGCCCCAAAATGACATCGGTTTCGGGGAATTTCTCAAAGGGTAAGACTGCTTCTTTGACAGCGATATGTTTGGGTTTCGGTTCTTCAGTGAAGTTTAATTCCGCAAGGGTTTTACCAGACATCACCAGAGAGGCGATTTTTGCAAGGGGAATCCCTGTAGCTTTGGAAACAAAAGGAACAGTCCGAGAGGCGCGGGGGTTGGCTTCGAGGATGTAAACGGTCTCTCCTTGAACCGCAAATTGAATGTTCATCAACCCCACAACTTTTAAGGCTTTTGCAAGTTGGATAGTTGCTTTGCGGATGGTGGCGACAACAGGTTCTGTGAGAGAAACATAGGGGAGGGAACAAGCAGAATCACCTGAATGAATCCCCGCTTGTTCAATATGTTCCATAATTCCCCCGATGACCACATTTCCTTTCTGATCTGCGATCGCGTCCACATCGACCTCGATCGCGTTTTCCAAGAATTTATCAATCAGAATCGGGTGTTCGGGTTCTACCTGCACTGCAAAACTCATATAATGTTCTAGTTCTTGGTCAGAATAGACGATTTCCATCGCCCGACCGCCTAACACATAGGAAGGACGCACAACGACAGGATAGCCGATATTTCCCGCGATCGCCAGTGCTCGATCGTAACTTCTCGCCAGTCCGTTCGGTGGCTGATCGATGACCAATTGGCGTAAAATCTGTTCAAAGCGCTGTCTGTCTTCTGCGATATCAATAGAATCGGGAGATGTTCCCCAGATTTTGGTGGGAATCGTATCTTGATGAAGATTGAGGTATTCTTCTAAAGAAACTGCTAGCTTCAAAGGCGTTTGTCCGCCAAATTGGATAATAATTCCTAAAGGGCGTTCTACCTCGATAATATTAAACACATCTTCTCGTGTGAGGGGTTCAAAGTACAGGCGATCGCTGGTATCGTAATCCGTAGAAACCGTTTCGGGGTTAGAATTGACCATAATCGTTTCATAACCCGCATCTGACAGGGAAAAGGACGCATGACAGCAGCAATAATCAAATTCAATTCCTTGTCCAATGCGATTCGGACCCCCACCTAAAATCATCACCTTTGGTTTCGGCGTTCCATGGAACGTTTCTACATTATTTTCCGATTCCCCTTCTTCGTAGGTTGAATAATAATAGGGAGTAAATGCTTCAAATTCCGCAGCGCAGGTATCGACCATTTTATAAACAGGGAAAATATTCAAATCCCGTCGTTTTTGTTCCACTTCTGCTTCCGTTGTTCCTGTCGCATCAGCAATCTGATCATCGCTGAATCCTAACTGTTTAATCTCTCGCATTTGGGAAGCTGTCATCTGGTCTAAAGCTGTCTCTTTGAGAAAGGTTTCCCCTGCAAAAATCGTCTGTAAATTGTGCAGAAACCAAGGATCGATCGCGGTTAGTTTATGAATCTCTTCGACGGTCATTCCAGCTTGAAACCCATGATGAATCAGAAAAATGCGATCGGGGGTTGCGGTGCGTAAACCAGCGCGAAGCTGACTAAGAGAGGGTAACCCCCCTTTGTCCCTCCTATCTAGGGGAGAGGTAAGAGGAGTCCAGCCTTTATGTCCATTTTCCAGCGATCGCAGTGCTTTTTGAAAAGATTCGCAGAAAGTGCGCCCGATCGCCATTGCTTCCCCCACAGACTTCATTTGGGTGGTTAAATTAGGCTTAGACCCTGGGAATTTTTCAAAGGTAAAACGGGGAATTTTCGTAACCACATAATCAATGGTCGGTTCAAAGGAAGCGGGAGTTTTCTTGGTGATGTCGTTGGGAATTTCATCGAGGGTGTAACCGACTGCTAATTTTGCAGCAAACTTCGCAATGGGAAATCCTGTTGCTTTTGAGGCTAACGCAGACGATCGCGAAACGCGGGGATTCATTTCAATGACCACCACTTCCCCATTCACAGGATTCACCGCAAACTGAATATTAGAACCGCCTGTTTCTACGCCAATTTCGCGGATAATCTGCTTAGAATAGTCTCTGAGGCGTTGATATTCTTTATCGGTGAGAGTTTGGGCGGGTGCGACGGTAATCGAGTCCCCTGTGTGAACGCCCATCGGATCAAGATTCTCGATCGAGCAGATAATGACCACATTATCCGCCAAATCCCGCATGACTTCCAATTCGTACTCTTTCCAGCCTAACAGCGATCGCTCAATGAGAATCTGAGACACAGGACTTGCATCGAGTCCTAATTGTGCTTTTTCCTCGAATTCTTCTTGATTATAAGCGATTCCCCCGCCACTTCCGCCGAGGGTGTAAGCGGGACGAATAATGATGGGATATCCGCCGATTTCCTGTTGCGCGATCGCCCGTGCTTGTTCCATGTTACTGGCAATTCCAGAGGGACACACAGGAATATTAATTCTTTCCATCGCCTCTTTAAACAGTAAGCGATCTTCGGCCATTGCGATCGCGGGGAGTTTCGCGCCGATTAAATCGACATTGTAGGTGTCTAAAACCCCAGCATTTGCCAAATCTACCGCAACATTCAACGCCGTTTGTCCCCCCATTGTGGGAAGCAGTGCATCGGGACGTTCTTTAGCGATAATTTTTTCCACTGTATCAGGAGTGAGAGGTTCAATGTAAGTGCGTTCCGTCGTCTCTGGGTCAGTCATAATCGTGGCGGGGTTAGAATTAACCAGTACGACATCATAGCCTTCTTCTCGGAGGGCTTTACAGGCTTGTGTGCCAGAATAGTCGAATTCACAGGCTTGTCCAATGATAATCGGGCCAGCGCCCAGAACCAGAATTTTTTGCAGATCGGTACGACGGGGCATAATTGTTTTCGCGCCTAGAACACTGTTAGAGTCTAAACTATTTTATCTCAATGTAACGAGAAGACTCCCGTGGGAGCGCGGGCGGGAGCGCGTCAAAGTAGAACTGGATGCAATGGCGCGTAAGTCCTAGACTCCCTTCTATAAGGCGAAAAAAGTAGTAGGGTGGGCAATGCCCACCTTAAAATGTAGTCCTTTTCTGTTAAAAATGGATAACATCTGAAACAGTCCTGCCAAAATTAGGGAGTTAATGGGGCTGACACCTCAATCTCTCATTAATCAAGATATTTCTCTAAAGCCTCAGAAACAATCTGGGTCATGCTGGTTCCCCGTTCGGTAGCTGCTGCTTTCAAGCGTTGATGGAGTCCTTCATAGATGCTGATCCGATGACGACGACCTTTCTCACCTGCACGAGAAACAGGTTTGGTCTGTTGAGGATTATAGGTTTGGCTATACTCGCGGATCGCTTCAAAGCCCACTCGATTGCAAAATTCGCCAAAACTTTCTGCTTTTTTGCGTTTTTGTTGATAAAATGCCAAAATTGGCTCAATATGCTCCTCTAACTGCTCTGTGGGCATTCGATCCATGTAGGGACGGGCTAACTCAGTTTGATTGGGTGTTCCTCCTAACCAGAGTTGATAGCTTTGCGGAGTATCTCCCACAAAACCTAATTCTGCCATATAAGGACGGGCGCATCCGTTCGGGCAACCTGTCATCCGCACGACGATTTCTTGGTCTGACATTCCTAGTTTATTGAAAAGGGTACGAATGCGATCGAGAATACTCGGTAAGGCTCTTTCTGATTCTGTAATCGCTAAGCCACAGGTGGGAAGTGCTGGACAAGCCATTGAGTAGCGTAAAAGCTGATCTAAGTTTTTCGGATCAGTGGTTAACCCATGTTCTATAAACAGGGACTCGATCGCGTTTTGGTCTTCTGGGTTAATCTCATAGAGAATGATGTTATGATTGGCGGTTAAACGCATGGGAAGCTGGTATTGTTCAACCACTTTCCGTAAGGCGGTTTTTAAGCGGAAGTCTCCCTCATCTTTAACGCGACCATTCTCTACGGATAAGCCAAAGAAGAGTTTCCCATCTCCTTGTTCGTGCCAACCGAGGAAGTCTTTATATTCAAAAGGGGGGAGGGGTTTGGACGCTTGTAAGGGTTTCCCAAAATACGCTTCAACTTTAGCGCGGAACTTCTCTACCCCCCAATCATGGAGCAGATACTTCATTCTTGCATGACGACGCTGCACGCGATCGCCGTAATCCCTCTGAGTTGCTACGATCGCCTTTAATAGATCATACACATCTGCTTGATCCACATAACCAAGCGGGTCAGACATCCGAGCAAAGGTTTCTTCTTTGTTGTGAGTGCGTCCCATTCCCCCACCCACAAGAACATTAAACCCTTGCAGGTCTCCCTGTTCATCTGTAATCACCACTAAACTGACATCATGGGTATAAACATCAATGGAGTTATCCCCTGGAACCGTGACACAGCATTTGAACTTCCTTGGCATATAAGACTTCCCATAGATGGGTTCTTCTTCCTCATGAAAAATTGTGCCATTGCCATTGCGTTCCCGTGCTGCTTGCACTTCTGGCGCTTCTTCTGCGCTGAGAAATTTTTCCCCATCCACCCAGATTTCGTAGTAGGCTTCTGTTTGGGGACGTAAGAGGTCAGCAATATTATCGGCATATTGCCAAGCCCATTGATATTCTCTGTTATTTTTCAAAGGGGCTGGGGGAGCCATGACGTTACGGTTGAGATCGCCGCAAGCTCCTAACGTTGATCCCATATTGCGGACAATGCGGTTAATGGTTTCTTTGAGGTTTTTCTTCAGAATGCCATGCAGTTGGAAGCCTTGACGAGTGGTAACACGGAGGGTTCTATTGCCATATTCTTCAGAAAGATTGTCTAGGGTGACATATAATTCGGGCGGAATAAACCCACCGGGGTTTCGCGTCCGCAGCATAAACTGATAATCTTTTTCTTGTCCTTTCTGACGGTTGTCGCGGTTGTCTTGCTGGTAAGAGCCGTGAAATTTTAAGATTTGAACTGCATCTTTGCTGAAGTGTGTGGTGTCTTCTAGCAGTTCACTAGCCAGAGGCTCTCGCAAAAAATTACTATTCTCTTTAAGTCCTTCTAATTTTGACGGTTTGCTGGTTTTTGCTGATTGAGATGCTACCATTACTGTTTTTTTACTCGATCGATGCCTAAGTTGGATCACCGCTTACTCTCTGGGAATTACGGTGATTATTTCTATCATATCGTGACTGGATCATTTTTCAACCATGAGAGAACTATGAAAAGAAATTCAACAAAATATGAATAAATAATAAGAAATAATCAGTTAAAATCAGGACTAAAAAATAAGTGTTTTTAATCAAGAGAAAAAATGCAACTTGTTACCATTAGCTTAATTTCTGTCGGTTTAGCTGCGGATGCGTTCGCTGTTTCTTTAACCAGTGGCTTTTTAATTAAACGCATGAAACTCAGTAAGGCTTTAAAAATTGCTTTATTCTTTGGCATTTTTCAAACCTTAATGCCTGTTTTCGGCTGGCTAATCGGGCTAGGTTTTCGGGAAGTTGTCAGCCTAATTGCCCATTGGATCGCCTTTGCTTTGTTGGGTTGGCTCGGGGGAAATATGATTTATGAAGCGTTGAAAGAGGAGGAGAAGGAGGCGTTTAACCCTCTTGATATTTCTACCTTATTGGGATTAGCGATCGCCACCAGTTTAGATGCTTTAGCGGCGGGTTTCGGACTATCTGTGATGAAAACTTCTTTCGGGGTTACGGTAACAATTATTGGTTTAATTACCTTTTGTCTTTGCTTTCTTGGTGTGTTGATGGGTCATCGTTTTGGTAATTTATTCAGTGAAAAAGTGGAGATTGTTGGCGGAATTATTTTAATCGGAATTGGGACAAAAATTTTATTGGAAAATCTGATTGTTTTACCTGAGTTGTAATCCTGAAGGCAAGGAGTCGATGGCTAAATCCCAACCGACTCCTTTGGTTGAAATACCGTTTATTCTCCAATGAGGAGTTGTGCGATCGCCTCTTGTTCTTCTAATTCAAATTTAGGAGGAGTTTGGCGAGAATCGGTGATTAACCAATCTAAAGCTGCTGCTTGCACATCGATCGTTGTTCCTGTTTTATCCACACAGTAGCGTCCAAAAACCAGTTTATCTACTAACCGCACCTTGGGGCCGAGGCGAGAATATTCAAAGATCACGCTGTTTTTGACCGTTGCGCCGCTGCAAATCCAACAGTTGGGGCCGATCATGGTTGGACCAACAATCGTTGCGCCATCTTCAATATGAGTCATACCGCCAATGTAAACTGGGCCAGTGATGTTAACTTGATCCCAGTTAACGGCCACATTTAAGCCAGTATAAATCCCAGGGGCGACTTCTGTGCCTGGAATATCGACATTTTTAATTTCTCCCAGCAAAACCCCGCGAATAGCGTGCCAATAGTCGGGGACTTTTCCGATATCAACCCATTGGAAGTCCATAGAGACGGCGTAGAAAGGAGCGCCTCTGTTGACTAATTTTGGGAAGAGGTCGCTACCAAGGTCATAAACTTGATTTTTGGGAATGTAATCAATGACTTCTGGTTCAAGGATATAAATCCCTGTGTTAATTTGAGTGCTGAGGGCTTCATCTACTGAGGGTTTTTCTTGGAAAGCAGTAATCCGACCTTTTTCGTCAGTGACAACGACCCCATAACTGGAAACCTTATCTTTCGGGACTTCTTTTGTGATCACCGTCGCGATCGCACCTCTTTCCTTGTGTTGTTTCACCGCCTCAGTTAAGTCTAAATCTATGAGAGCATCCCCACATAAAACCACAAAGGTATCGTCAAAAAACTCATTAAAATCCTGAATGCGTCGGATTCCACCAGCAGAGCCTAAAGCCTCTCCCACTAATTCCCCATCCACAACTCGCCCCTCAAAGGAATAAGCAATCTGTACCCCAAAGCGTTGACCATCACGGAAATAACTTTCAATTTCGTGGGCGAGATGGCTCACATTAACCATCACCTGCTCAAACCCGTGTCGGCGTAATAGCTCCAATAAGAACTCCATGACTGGCTTTTGTAAAATGGGGATGAGGGGCTTAGGAATTGTGTAAGTAATGGGTCGAACACGAGTTCCTTTCCCTGCTGCTAAAATCATGGCTTTCATAGTCTCTTTACTCCTCGATTTTCTGATAGATTGATTAACAGTCGCAGTGTTCTCCGGAGGGAAAATGTTCAGTTTGCTTTAGTGTGTAGCATTCTGGCGAATCATTCCCCTTACCTTAACGGATCAGAGGTCTTTAGATGATTTAATAGATTTTTTCTGAGTTATAGCAATAAATTGTGATCACTGACCAGTCATCAGCCCTCAAATATACTGCTAGATTTTGGCTCACTCCACCGATGAACTAGATTTATTATCTCATAGCATCTATATTAATCCTTAATTCCCCTGATGTTCCTCTTGAATCAAACGCAAATGCAAGTCTTGGTAAAATTCTGCTTGGGATAACTCGACTTTTGATTGTGCTGAGAGTAAAAGCAGGGCCCAAAATAGTCCGACGCGGTGACTTGTTTCGGTGGTTGCTTCTTGCTCAATTGCGTTTCTTTGTTCAATTTCTAAGAGCCAGCCAGCGCTTAACTGCTCTAAACTCATCCAATTTGGGAACAAGACTGATTCTCTTAAAAATTTTTCTAATGCTGTGGCGAGTTCAGTTAAATTTTCATTGTGAGCCAGATGAGAAATCATTTTTGCGGTTTCTGGTTGGGAGGGAGGGCGCGGAGGTTTTTTCTCAATCTGCTGAGGCGACTCATCTAGTTCCTTGGCGAGGACATTGAGATGAGTAATCAACTCTGAAAGCGTCACCCGTCGTTTTTTAACGGGTGGCGCACTCCCTCGCGGTCGAATATGATGTTCTAACTTTTGAGGGAGTTGACGCTGAGAGGTTTTTTCTTCTTCGACTAGGGGTAAATCAGGGTCAGATTCCTCTGAATGCTCTTCTCCGAGTGCTTCTAGGGTGTCTGCTTTGAGTGAAACCAACATCGAAGCCCAAAGAAAGGCTTGTCCAGATTGAGGTAAACTAGAATCCTGCTGACTCAGTTGATTTAAGTCCTGAAAAAATCGATCGATTACTTTAATCACATCCACATCCCAAGGATCAATTTCTCCCTGTCGAGCAAGATCGATTAACAATGTAATGGTCGCTTGTGCTGGACTTCCCTCGGGTAGGGAGACATTGGGATTGGAATCGCTCATGATTGATCGTCATCATCTCCATCTGCTTGGGGAAGACGTTTTTGTTGGTCTTCTATCTGAATTTTATAGTTTTCAAGGTCTTGACTGAGGGTTTCAATTTCTTGTTCCTTCTTTCTAATTTCTCGTTTTTGACCAAAGGTCATGATTTGATGAGCCAAACGACTCCAAATGCTATACAACCAAGCTAAGGTCGCTCCGAGTCCCATTGCTAAGATCAGTTCGATCGAGACGGGCGCTTGTACTTCGTAGCCTGGAATGATTTGAATGGTTGTTAATTGGGTATTTTCAATACTAAACAGCACCAGTGCTAAGGCTGTGGCAAAAATGACGACAAAATTAAGAATACGCATAATTTAATTCCCCGAATTTAATCTCTGACAGATATGATGCCAGAATTTGGGCTTGGATCAACCATTTTTTTGTTTGATACCATTTTGAAGAATTGGCGCTACAGTCAAAGCCGTTCTGATAAACTTATACAAAACTGACCAAAAAGGACAGTCTTGCTG
>CAYXDG010000080.1:0-14485 GCA_964463655.1 uncultured Dactylococcopsis sp. | reverse complement strand
CGGTTAGGGTGGTTAATCAATCCGAATGACGGACAAGTTGAAATTTATCGATCGCGAACAGAAAAAGCACAGGTGCTATCAATGCCCGCAACCCTTTCAGGAGAGGATATCTTGTCAGGGTTTGAGTTATCTTTAGACCTGAATCAACTTTAAAACAATATAGCGCTACAGGTTTTGTTTGGGACATTCTGGAGAATAGTAGCGACCGAGACGGTCGCCCATCGCATTCAAAATGTTCTCAGACCGCGATCGCCATTCAGGGAATTCACTTAGAAATTGAAACCAGTATCGGCATTGTTTTCAGTCATCCTCGCTACACCGAACCTAATGCCATGTATAAAACCCAAGCCAGCCAATCAGGGCATATTATGCTTTAAAATAATCCCTCAATTTCTCCTTCTGCATCCAGTTTAATCTTCTCAGCAGCAGGACTCCGAGGTAACCCAGGCATCAACAAGATATCTCCACAAACCGCCACAATAAAGCCAGCGCCAGCAGACAAGAAAACTTCTCGCACCGTTAAGTTATGTGCTTTAGGAGTGCCTTTGCGAGTGGGATCAGTGGAAAAACTATACTGAGTCTTGGCGATACAGACAGGGAGATGTCCATAGCCTTGTTTTTCATAAAAATCTAATTTTTTTTGAACCATTGGTAAGACTATCACATCCTTTGCGCCATAAATTTCGCTGCTCACGGTTTCAATTTTCTGGATCAGACTCATCTGATCGTCATAGAGGAGTTTGAGCTTGCTTGGCTTTTTCTGAGTCAACTCAGCCACAGTTTTTGCCAATTCTTCACTTCCTTTGCTTCCTTCAGCCCAGTGACGAGCTAAAATGCAGCTTACCCCTAAAGTATTGCAATAATCCTGTACCACTTGAATTTCTGCGTCTGTATCTCCACTGAAATGATTAATGGCGACTACTGTGGGAATCCCAAATTTTTTGAGATTGTCAAGATGTTGACGAAGGTTAGCACAGCCAACATCAACGGCTGTTGTATTTTCCTGTTTGAGATCATTTTTTTGAACCCCACCGTGCATCTTTAAAGCGCGAATGGTCGCCACAACTACCACTGCACTAGGAGATAATCCCGACTGACGACACTTGATATTCATAAACTTTTCCGCGCCTAAATCCGCCCCAAATCCTGCTTCTGTGACCACAATATCAGCACTTTTCAGGGCGGTGCGGGTAGCGATAACAGAATTACAACCATGTGCAATATTGGCAAAGGGCCCCCCATGAACAAAGGCGGGTGTTCCTTCAATACTTTGTACCAAGTTCGGTTGGAGTGCATCTTTTAAGAGGACGGTCATGGCTCCTGCGGCGTTGATCTCTTGGGCTCTCACCAGTCTTCCGTCACGACTTTGACCGATGACAATGTTTGCAAGGCGATGTTCTAAGTCTTGGAGAGAGTCGGCTAAACAGAAAGCAGCCATCACTTCTGAAGCGACAGTGATTACAAATGCAGTCTGTCTCGGAAAGCCATTAGCAACGCCTCCAAGAGAGCATACCATTTCTCTTAAAGCGCGATCGTTGATATCCATGACTCTGGGCCAGGTAATGCGACGCTGGTCGAGATCAAGTTCATTTTTCCAGTAAATATGATTGTCAATCATCGCTGAAAGCAAATTATGAGCCGTCCCGATCGCGTGAATATCTCCTGTAAAATGAAGATTAATCTGCTCCATAGGGATAACCTGTGCATACCCGCCACCCGTCGCACCTCCTTTCATCCCAAAACAGGGGCCCAATGAGGGTTCACGCAAACAGATCGCTGTTTTATGACCGAGTCTGGTTAAGCCATCCCCTAAACCAACGGTTGTGGTGCTTTTCCCTTCCCCCGCAGGAGTGGGTGTAATGGCTGTAACTAACACTAAACGCCCGTCTTTTTGCTCTGATAAGCGATCGCAGTAAGCATGGTCTAACTTGGCAATATAACGTCCATAAGGATGAAGTGCTTCTTCTGGAATATCCAGTTTTGATGCAATCTCAGCAATGGGTTTCAGTTTCGCTTCACGGGCGATTTTAATGTCCATTTGTTCTGGGTTCTTTGTTCAATACTTTATCTTTTTTTCCGTGCATAGCGCTATAACAGTCTCCTGCTACCCGCTCAACCAAAACGCAAGGGGATCAGCGATCGGTTGACAAGGGGGCCAGGTTCGCAGTTGTTCTTCTTGAAGGTTTGGGGGAGGAACGCTCAATCCTAATCCTAAACAAAGATGGGTCAAGGTTTCAAGAAAGGCTTGATGATGACCTGGCGCTTTCACTTGTGCGTGTGCATATTCATGGGCGATCGCCCTCAACCAGTCTGGTGAGGCAATGCGACCAACATCAATTAAAATTGTGATGGGATCAGTGTTAGGATTGCATAAGCTGTCAATATCCAAATGCTGAGCAAAAGGAACGGCAAAAACTTGCACGTTTAGATGCTGCTGGGGATAAAAACACTGTTGACAGCAAGCGAGATAGGTTTCCAGTTGCTGATTAATCTCAGGGATTGTCTGCGCGATCGTACAATAAATTTGTTGCTGCTTTTCCTCACTAACTCTTAATTCTACTAAACTCGGATCAAGGGCTAGGTGCTGCACTTTTTCTAAATAGGCTTTCCCTTCTACAGACCACAGTGAAGATAAGTTTAACTCATCCACTTACCACCCCCACAGGGACTCAACAGCATCATCTTCTGTTTCTTGAGTTGTAGTCGTTTCAGAATCATCAACCCGTATTTCAGCACAGAAAGTCGCGGTGCTTAAACCGCCAAAGCGTTTCACGGTGCTAGTTCGCAGACGAATGTTCGGATGAGGAAACCAGAAGCGCTCATTAATGCTCATGGTGTCATATTCCGTAACCAGAACCAAAGCATCTTCTCGATCGACCCAATATTCCCCAATCACAGGAACAACTTCAGCATAGCCTCTTTCTCTTAAGAGTTTCCCTTGTTGAGGGTTTTCTGCATTAGGAACGAGGGAAAAGACACTGGTTCCTGAATGGTCTTCTCCTTCGTGATCCCATTCCATTGCACCTTCCCAACTCACAAACGCTCCACCAATCGCACTTTTGGGGTCAAAATCGTGCATCTGACAAATTTCAGCAATACGGTTATCTTCAGCACTGAGCGCTTCAACTGTGATGTCTGATCCACCTGTTTCGGCTCGACGAAAGGGGAGGTGATGGGTGGTCCGCAGAGAATGCCATTGACCTGCACTTTTTTGGAAGAATTGTAGTCCGTCCATTACTTGTTTTAGCTCCTTAATTTTGTGATTTGTTCTTCGGGATCGAACCCATTATTGATGATTAACTTTCTGCTCTACACCAAAGCCCACCAATCTAACTTTGCTGAGAGGTTCTCCCTCTGGAGGACGATTGTAGTTGATAATTTTACGAATTCTTAAGTTAGGGTTTACCAGTGTAATCGAATCTACGGCGACGACTTGGGTGTAAGCGGTTGTCATTAACAATTCTGATATGGCAGGATCGAAGCGGAAATGAGAGACGATCGGGCGGGCTTCTTCGTAGGCGCGATCGCGCAAATAATCCCCTTCTAACGCCTCCCCATCTTGCCTTTTCGGAACAAACAAGGCGTTGAGGGATTGAGCCACTTCTTCCCCTTGATCCGAGACGGTGTGAAACGCCAGTTGAAAGCCAGATAAGGGCGTTTCTCCCTGTGAAAGATCATACTGATTATCTGCTAGCACTTTGATCTGTAACTCTGGGGTCAGGGGTTTAACCTCAAATTTGGTGTGCGATCGTTCTACTTCTTGGCGAGTGAGATAATGATATGTGCGTTCAATATCCCAATGACCTAGACAACAATCAAAAAAATATTGTAGCTTTACTGTGTCCATCCTCTTTTCTACTTTACACTTTACTCTAATAGCTTAATTGCCAAGTTCAGACTGTTTCGCCTGTAGTTTCTCAATTTCCGCATCAATCCTCAGAATCTCTGGGTTTTTTCCAATTTTAGCCATTGTTTTTTTATGAGATATCTCCACTCGTCGTGCTGCCTGAAATAAATCATTAACAATTCTTTCTCGATATCTTTCTAACTCAGTGATCGCTTGCTCGATTTCCTCGGCTGAGCAGTTCCTTTTCTGCTGATTTAACATCTTGGTCACGCCCTTATCTTTGATCCTACTAGCCTTGATTTTCGCAAAACCAGCCCCTCAATGCCAATTTTGTTAAGAAAAGTCAAAGAGTTAACCCCTTCCGCTCGCAAGATTTCCCAATTTTATATAAGTTTTCTTTGCTTTTTTGAGAACTCACCATTGAGAAAAATTTATCCTGATCCGTTCCCTAATCTTACTCTGGGAACAAGGAATAGCACAGAATTTCTTTTTTGAGCAATCAGTTTATAAGAATTTAACTTTCGTTTTGTTTTTAAATCTAACGGTAATAATCTTAATATACTGTAATACAAAAATCAGCAAATAGGGTGTATAAAGTTACAAGAAGGGTTTTAAACATAGCTAGAAGGTAAGGGGAACGACGAACTGAGAAATAGATGCTCCTTCTCATCTAATGAGTGAATTTTCTCATAATCTCGTTACATCCCTACCACAGACCAACGAACCCTTTGTAAACACAACTAGATTCAGGAGACTAAAGATCAATGTTTGACGCATTTAGCCGTGTTGTTTCCCAAGCAGATAGCCGTGGCGAGTTCCTCAGCACCGAACAACTCGATGCCCTGACCCAAATGGTCAAAGAAGGTAACAAGCGCTTAGATACCGTTAACCGCATGACCAGCAACAGCGCCAGCATCGTCACCAACGCTGCTCGCAGCTTATTCGCTGAGCAACCCCAACTGGTTCAACCAGGCGGAAACGCTTACACCAACCGTCGCATGGCTGCTTGCTTGCGTGACATGGAAATCATCCTCCGTTACGTTACCTATGCAACCCTCGCGGGTGATGCCAGCGTTCTTGAAGATCGTTGCTTAAACGGACTTCGTGAAACTTATCAAGCACTTGGCGTTCCTGGTGCATCCGTTGCTAACGGCGTGCAAAAAATGAAAGAAGAAGCAGTTCGTCTGGCAAACGATTCTAACGGAATCACTCAAGGGGATTGCAGCCAACTCATGTCAGAAGTGGCAAGCTACTTCGATCGCGCTGCTGCTGCGGTTGCTTAGTCTGGCTTGTCTAGCTTTTTATTTAGCTTAAATCGTTTTTGTAAATTTTGTTGTCAACCTTAGGAAGAGAAAACCCAAATGAAAACTCCAATCACCGAAGCCATTGCTGCTGCTGATAGCCAAGGACGTTTCTTAGGAAACACTGAATTACAATCTGCAAACGGTCGTTTTGAACGCGCTTTAGCCAGCATGGAAGCGGCTCGCGGACTCACTCAAAAATCCAACGACTTAATCAACGGCGCAGCCAACGCAGTTTATCAGAAGTTCCCTTACACTATCCAAATGCAGGGACCTCAATACGCTCACGATCAGCGTGGTAAAGACAAATGCGCTCGTGACATTGGTCACTACCTCCGCATGGTGACTTACTGCCTCATCGCTGGCGGTACCGGTCCAATGGATGAATACCTCATCGCTGGTTTAGACGAAATCAACCGTACCTTTGAATTATCTCCTTCCTGGTACATTGAAGCGCTCAAGCACATCAAAGGGAATCATGGCTTAAGCGGTCAAGCAGCGAACGAAGCGAACACCTATCTTGACTACGCAATCAATGCCCTGAGCTAATTGTTCTTGGTGTAGCCCGGAAGAGTTAGCGAATGTTGACCAATGGTTCTTTCAACCCTTCGTGTTAGCATTTGTGAATTTTTCCGGGCTTTGTAATTGAGTCTTGCTGCAAATTATTCCCGTGGGAGGGTATGAATAATGAAAACTTTAGTTGCTTCCAATCTGGCAAGCGCAGGACGTTTGGGATTAGAATCCTTTGATGGCGACCCCGTTGAACTGCGTTGGAATGCCAGCGAAGATGATTTACAAACTGTGATCCGAGCAGTGTATCGGCAAGTATTAGGCAATGATTATGTTATGGAATCGGAACGCCTAATTTCTGCTGAGTCCTTATTGCGTCAAGGAAACTTGACTGTCAGAGGATTTGTGCGCTCGATCGCGAAATCCGATTTATATAAAGAAAAGTTTTTTTACCCCAATTCCAATCAGCGTTTTGTTGAATTAAACTTTAAGCATCTGTTGGGTCGTCCCCCTTACGATGAACAGGAATGGGCGTATCATACGGGTTTGTGTGAAGAAAAAGGCGTGGATGCTGAGATTGATTCCTACCTCGACAGCGAGGAATACGTGAGTAAATTTGGCGAGGATATTGTTCCCGACTACACGGGTTTCCAAGTGGGTTTAGGAGCAAGAACCACCAACTTTACACGGATGTTCCGTCTCTACAGAGGTTATGGTAGCAGCGATCGCGCTCAGGTGGGCGGAAAAGAACCTCGTCTCACTTGGGAACTGGGAAAAAACGAAGCCTCAACCATCGTCAAACCGTCAACCAGCACCGAAGAAGGAACATCTCGCACTCCTCAAACCGCCTTTGGCGGAATTGGCAATCAAAGCGCGAGAATGTACCGCGTTGAAGTCAGTGGACAAATTGGGCGACAAATTCGTCCCGTCATCCGCTACAGCAACAATGCTTACCTTGTTCCTTACAATCAATTGTCACAGCGTTTACAGCAAATTGTCCGTCAAGGCGGAAAAGTTGTCAGCGTCAGACCTGCTTAAAGTTTAACAACAATAACTTTAAGAAAAACCAATTAAAGGCGCGGTGATGGTGAGGAGAAGAGAACGTCTTAACCCCTGCTATCACCGCTTTCGGGTTTCTCACTTTCAACAGGAGTGTTAAAAATTATGTACGGTCAAACCACAGTTACGACTCCCAGCAGCGCCGCTAGTCGGATGTATCGCATCGAGGTAGAAGGAATGCGCCAAAGTAGTGAGTCGGATAAACAATCTTATGCGATTCGCAAAAGTGGCAGTGTCTTTTACACGGTTCCTTATAGCAGAATGAATGAACAAATGCGACGGATTAATCGCATGGGTGGCAAAATTATCAACATTGAACCTCTCAATACAGAAACTGAAAATTCTGAAAAGTAATCTTGTATCAGGTGGGTGGTCAGCCCACCATGATGTTTAATGATCACAAAAGCTATGATTCAATCTCCAACTCAACCATTAAGTGTCGAACAATTTATTCAAGACTATGGGGATAATGATCAAATTGAACTCATTGATGGGGAATTGGTATTGATGGAACCAACTGGTCTCCATGAACAAGTAGTAGCTTTAATTGGACAGCAATTGAATGTTCTTATTGCTTCACAAAAACTTCCCTACTTTCTCCCCCATCGCTGTCTTCTCAAGTTTTTAGGAACAGAAACCGCATATCGTCCTGATTTAATTGTTATTGACCAAACTGAGTTAAGAAAAGAACCCCTTTGGCGACAAGAACCTGTAATTACATTCGGAAGTTCGGTTAAACTAATTGTCGAGGTGGTGAGTAAGAATTGGCAAAATGATTATGCGCGTAAAGCCGAAGATTATGCGTTGTTTGGTGTGGGTGAGTATTGGATTGTTGATTATTTAGGAGTGGGAGGAAGAGACTATATTGGTAGGTCTAAACAGCCAAGTATTACAATTTGTCGGTTAGATGGAGATGAATATCAGAAACAATTATTTCGTAATGACGAGCAATTGATTTCTCCTTTGTTTCCTAGTTTAGAATTAACGGCTGAACAAATTTTTAGAGCTTCTCAATTATGACTCTTTATGACGCTGAAACCGCGATCGCGCACCTGAATCAAAAAGAAGATTTAAGTCTTCGCTATTATGCGGCTTGGTGGCTGGGAAAATTTCGCGTCACTGACCAAGCAGCCATTTCTGCGTTATTAATCGCCTTAGAAGATGAATCCGATCGCTCTCCCGATGGGGGATATCCCCTGCGCCGAAATGCAGCCAGAGCTTTGGGAAAATTGGGCGATACACAAGCAGTTCCGCTTTTAATCGCAAATTTGACCTGTAGCGATTATTATGTCCGAGAAGCCTGCGCCCAGGCTCTAGAAGAAATCGGCGACCCCAAAGCCATTCCTCCTCTGAGAGAGTTGTTAGCTGGAGGCGTAGCAGCAGCGCAACCCGTCCCCGGAAAGCCCCATCTCGTCCAGCCCTACGAGGCGATTATCGAGGCGTTGGGGACATTAGGCGCGATCGAAGCAATCGAGGAAATTGAGCCATTTTTAGCCCATTCTGTGGAGAAAGTGCAACTGGCGACCGCCCGCGCGTTGTATCAGTTGACAAAAGAAGAAAAATATGGTAAGCGTTTAATTGAAGGTCTGCAAGCAGAGAAATTGCCCCTGCGACGATCGGCCCTGATGGATTTAGGGGCGACAGATTATCTAAAAGCGGTGAATGCGATCGCGCAAACCCCAGCCGAAAATAGTTTAAAGTTAATTGCTTTGAAAGGACTGTTAGAAAATCATCTAAAAAATCAGGCAGATCAAGAATTATCAGACCCAGCCATTAATTTATTAGCCATGATGGATTCTCTATTGTAAATAACGCTCGATAATGCTCACAATACGCTTAGCTGCTTGACCATCCCCAAAAGGATTAATCGCCATCGCCATGCGTTCATACACGGTAGGACTTTCTAATAGTTCACTGGCTGCCGTTAAAATTGTATGAGGATTAGTTCCCACTAACCGCGCTGTTCCTGCTGTCACTGCTTCAATGCGTTCTGTATTATCTCGCAACACTAATACAGGTTTGCCTAAGCTGGGCGCTTCCTCTTGTAAGCCACCAGAATCCGTGAGTAAAATATAACAGCGCTGCATTGCTCCTACTAATTGGGCATAATCTAAAGGTTCTGTGAGAAAGACCCGAGGATGGTTTCCTAAAGCCGTTTGGATGGGGTTGCGAACCGTCGGATTACGATGGAGAGGAAGTAATAAAGCCGTGTCTGGAAACTTGTCTAAAATTAATTGTAACCCTTGGATAATCTGCTTCAAAGGTTCTCCCCAGTTTTCTCGACGGTGGACGGTGGTCAATAAAACCCGATATTGATGCCAATCTAAGTTAGGGAGATCGCAGGAAGGATGACTTTTTGCCATTGTTAACAGTGCATCAATGACAGTGTTTCCTGTGAGATGGATTTCTCCAACGATTCCTGAGTTTTCTAAATTCTTGACAGCTGCTTCAGTGGGAGCAAAATTGAGTTGAGCCAGTTGTCCAATTAAGCGCCGATTGGCTTCTTCGGGGTAAGGATTGTATAAGTGATGCGATCGCAGCCCTGCTTCGACATGAGCCGTGGCAATTTGTTGATAAAATGCTGCTAAACTCGCTGCAAAAGCAGTTGTCGTGTCTCCTTGGACAACGACTAAATCGGGTTTAATCTCTAGAAAGATTTGTTCTAGCCCCTTTAAGCTGCGACAAGTAATATCAGTAAGGGTTTGTTCCGCTTGCATGATTTGTAAATCATGATCGGCTTTGATGTGAAAGAGATTCATCACCTGAGCCACCATTTCCCGATGTTGTCCTGTGAGAATAACAGAGGTTTTGAGCAGTGGGGAACGTTGACATTGTTTAATCACAGGAGCAAGTTTAATGGCTTCTGGGCGTGTTCCGAGAGCGATACAAATGGTATGGGAGTCTAGACTCATGTAAATCCCCCAATTAGACTCGATATAAAAGGAAACATGGGAAATTTTCCAAGGCTCAGGTGACGTTTAAGATGGGAGCTTAGCATAAAACGCGAGTTCTTCCCAATTATTACTCATTGATTTTACCAAATCGCCGATCGCGCTGCTGATAAGCTCGCAAAGCCTGATGAAAAGCACTGCGATCGAAATCTGGCCAGAGGGTCTCTGTCACATAAATCTCAGCATAAGCCAACTGCCATAATAAAAAATTACTAATCCGCATTTCGCCACTGGTGCGAATCAATAAATCGGGATCGGGCAAGTTAGCAGTGTAAAGGTGTTGAGTAAACAATTCTTCATTGACTTCTTCTGGAGTCAGTTCGCCGTTTTGAACCTGCTGCGCGATCGCCCGACAAGCACAGACAATTTCCTGTCTTCCCCCGTAATTAGTGGCGACCGTAAATTCAATCCCTGTATTTTTAGCCGTTTGTTCCATGGCGATCGCGATTTCACTTTGTAATGAATCAGGAAGTGCGGTGAGATTACCCACAAAACGAATCCGCACCTGTTCACTCATCATTTCCGCTAACTCTCGTCGTAACACCCGTTCAAACAAAGCCATTAAAAAGGCGACTTCTTCAGACGGTCGCCCCCAATTTTCTGTAGAAAAAGCATAAGCCGTTAAGCCCGGGATTCCCCAATCTCGACAGCAACGGA
The DNA here is from genome assembly GCA_964463655.1 of uncultured Dactylococcopsis sp. GTDB lineage: Bacteria > Cyanobacteriota > Cyanobacteriia > Cyanobacteriales > Rubidibacteraceae > Halothece. The sequence continues at coordinate 4,160 of CAYXDG010000080.1, read as the reverse complement.
GTAACCCCTTGAGTGCATCGACTCCTCTGCGATGTCCCATTACCCTAGGAAATCCTCGCTGCTGCGCCCAACGACCGTTTCCATCCATAATCACCGCCACTTGCTTGGGGAGGCAGTTTTGGTCTAAATCAGAAGGAAGCTGTTGCAATAATAGAGTTGGCTTAGTAGTCATTTTTTACGGTGAGACTTGAATGACAAAAGATCAAAACTTTTTTTCAAGAGTGCTTGTCCTTGCGAACCAATTTCGCGGGTTAGACGACCAAAATCTTGCGCCACTGTTTCTCGTTCCACAGTGGGTGAAAATCTTAATTCTAACAACTCCCGCAATCGACTTCGGGTAAGAGGTCGTTGTAATGTCCCTTGCTCGGCCAGAGAAATCGAACCAGTTTCCTCAGAGACAACAATACACAAGCAATCGGAAACTCTTTCTGTAATCCCGATCGCTGCTCGGTGTCGTGTTCCCAATTGTCGAGACAGGGTTTTTTCCGTTAGGGGTAAAATCACCGCCGCTGCCGCAATACGCGATCCCCGCAAGATCACCGCCCCATCATGTAAAGCGGTTGTCGTTTGAAACAGGGTTTGAATCAACTCACTAGAAATTTCCGCATTCAGGATCACACCAGCACTTCTAAACAGGGATGAATCAATGGGTTCATTGGTTTCTAGGAGTAATAACGCTCCAATCCGTTTCTGAGACAATTCTCGCACCGCATCCAAGATTTGATCAAGAACATTATCTGGCTGCAGTTTTTCCTCATTGGAGGAGGGAAATAACTGTCGCACTTCTCCCCGTCCCAGTTGCTCTAGAAAGCGACGAAATTCTGATTGTAAAACCACAATCACGCCCACAGTTGACCCAATCAACATTTTTTCCAGCACAAATTGCAACAATCGCAATTGCAATAATTGGCTTAAATAGGTGATGATGGCGAGGACGCTAACAAGGATGATAAATCCTTGTATGATCCAACGAGCTCGGCTTTTTGGCTCTCCGAACAAGCGGATCACCAGATACACTAAAAGAATTACCAGAATTAGATCAAAGACAGTCGTAAACCAACTTGGCAGCCAAGAAAAAAGATCGGATAAGCCTTGAGAGGGCATTATGATGTCAAGCAGACGAGGGACAGTTTGGGGTGAGTAGAGAAGAGGGAAGAGACATTCTCACAAATATCTCAGGAAATGGGGAGCGTTAATTATTAATGATCAACGATTCTCCCTCATTTCTTTAATTGTCCATTGTCAACTGTCCCTTGTCAATTGATTGGAGCTTTTTCGGGAGTCGATCGCCTCCAATTAAATCTTGATAGGTTTCGCGATCGATAATAACTTCCGCGCTTCCTGCAGCCACTAATACCATCGCTGGGCGCTGCAACCGATTATAATTGGAAGCCATGCTGTAGCCATAAGCACCCGTACTCAGGATAACTAAGGTGTCTCCAGCTTCGGTTTTTGGAAGCTGTGCGTCTTTAATCAACACATCTCCCGACTCACAATGTTTCCCCGCAATGGTTACCGTTTCCACAGTAGGCTGATTCATTTTATTAGCAAGCAGCGATCGATATTCAGCTTGATAAGTAATGGGACGAGGATTATCAGACATTCCCCCATCCACTGCGATATAGGTTCTGGTGTCAGGGACTTCTTTGCGAGAGCCAACGGTGTAAGCAGTGATTCCTGTATTTCCCACCAGCGATCGACCCGGTTCACAAATTATCTTGGGAAGCGACACTTGCGCCACCTCACAAGCGGTTTCCACAGCTTTCGCCACCGCTGCTGTCCATTCTGCAATACTTGGGGGATCATCGGCTTCTGTGTAGCGAATTCCTAAACCACCGCCAACATTTAACTCTCGTGCTGGTAAGCCTAGCACCTGCGCTGCTTTTAACCATTTTACTAAAACCCCTGCTAAATCTTGGTGAGGTTGACGTTCAAAAATTTGTGAGCCAATATGAGCATGAACGCCCACAAAATCTAAAGCAGGTGTGTTTGTCAAAAACTCAAGGACAGGTTCGACCTGAGTGGGATCAAAGCCAAACTTGCTATCAAGGTGTCCTGTGCGGATATATTCATGCGTATGGCATTCAATGCCAGGAGTAATCCGTAACATTACTCGCGGTGATTTTTTGGGAGCTAACTCAGCGAGGGTTTTTAACTCCCACCAGTTATCTGCAACAATTGTACAATCAGCTGCGATCGCCTCTTTTAATTCAGTACGAGATTTATTGTTCCCATGAAAATAGATGGTTTTTGGGTCAACACCCGCTTGGAGAGCGGTGTAGAGTTCACCTCCAGAAGCGACATCAATTCCTAAACCTTCACTGGCGACAAGAGCGCACAACGCCAAACAATTGAGAGCTTTAGACGCATAGATTACCAATGAGTCACCAGAATAATTGTTAGCAAAGCCTTCGCGATATTGACCACAAGCCGTGCGAATGCTGTGTTCATCCATAATGTAGAGAGGAGAGCCAAACTGCTGCAATAATTCTGTTACATCACAACCGCCAATTTCTAAATGTTCGCGATCGTTGACCTTTGCCGTCAGAGGGAGTAAAGATTGATTGGGAGAATCTTTAATTTCTTCAAGGAACTTGCTTCCTGTGTGTTGTTGCTTTGTTTCACTTGATGCCATAGGAGGGAGGTTTTATCTAAAAATTTTAAACAGCCATCTTCTCATTATCAATGGATCATGAACAATTCGCAATACAGTCATCTCACTGTTTCCTCATCCAATTATTAATTATTCATTACTAAAGAGCCACTAATTAACAAGATAACTCGCCTCCAAAAAAGCAAATCACCCTGTTAATCAGTGACTCTAAATTAAACAGATGAAATTAAAATTCCTTGGGCTTAATTAAACTTACGATAAGGAACTTTGCTGTCATAGTCAATGTTCATTGCAGACACTTTTGGTAAGGGGTTTCCTTTAGCGCTGCTGAGACTACGAGCAACATTTAAGTACAAAGTGGGATCGCCAGCTTTGGGCTGTTTCTCTTGAGGGATGAAACGACGGACTTGGTTTTGCCAAACAATTTGGGGGAAACCCAACTGTTGACGGTGGTAAGCGCCATAACGAGGGGTTTTGAGATTAAAAGGCATTTCGCCTTCTGCTTTTTGAGGTAAAACCCGACGACGTTGATAGGGAACAACATCTTCGCCAAAGTTGCTGAGATATTCCTCGCTATTGAGTAAATCTTCAACAAAGCCATTGATGCCTTTTGTTCCGACCACGATCGACCAAGCGATTTTTTCCGCTTCATTATACACATCTCGTCCCAATGCGCGTTGAACGCAGAGTTCCACAAAGCGATAATTGCTGTTGGGTTCGTAGTTCCAACGACGGAAGGGATCAGAGGTTAAGAGACCGCGAATAAAGTCTCTGACGCTAATCTGTCCGTAACGCAGTTGAGATTCTAAGAAGCGTTGACGGTTGCTAGCCAGCATTTGGTGTTCGCTGTAAATCTGCCGATAGGCAGCCCAGATCACGGCTTCGATGTCTTCCTCAGAATTCATCATGCCAGGAGTGGGTTTAATTTGTTCTTCACCAGGGACTTCATATCCTTCTACGCGCTGATTTTGGCTAGAAGGGACATAGTTCAACAAAGGTAATGACATCGTTGAACCTCCTTTACTAAATTTTTCAAAAGTTTATCCTCGATCATAGGTGATGGTGGGGTCAAAAACTCAGAAATCTTATAACTTCTTACTAATTTGTTACGTTTTTAATCGTTAGATCAGCGAAGAGATAACTTGATGGGCTAACTTGATACTATGACACCAGCTATCGGTGTTCCCCCATACCAAGATTATCCCACCGAGAGGACAAACAATTAAGTTTGTTCTAGTAGGAATCTCCGCCCTTTAGGGCGGGGAGGATGTCAACAACTGACACAACCAAATGTCAGAATAGGCATTGAACCCACCGTTCGCTTAGACTTAGAATTAGAACAAGGAGACTATGTAATTCAACAGCCAGACGAAGCAGGAATCATCAAAAGTCGAGTGTTTCCGGGGTTATGGTTAGTCGTGAATGAACTTCTCGCTGGAAACATGAGCGCTGTTTTAGAAGGATTAAATCAAGGGAAACAAGAAGTCAACCATGAATCATCCCACACAAGACCAGATTAATGAATATCCAGCAGAAGCGCCAGAAC
>CAYXDG010000079.1:0-14658 GCA_964463655.1 uncultured Dactylococcopsis sp. | reverse complement strand
GCAGAAGCGTTCCCAGATATTCTGGGTTTGTTGTTGCTGTAAAGTAGTTGTCATGTTTGATGATTGCGTATGATTTGTTATGATTGAGCGTTTTTTGAACGCCTTGAAATAACTATAAGTTAATTATTTCGATTTGTAAAGTTATTTGAGACAAATATTAAATTTATCTATCTTAGGGCTTAGCCAGGGGGCCATTGCATCGATCGCCCACCAAGGATGTGTAAGTGCAGATGATCAACGGTTTGACCGCCATCTGCACCATTGTTAATCACCACCCGATAGCCGTTTGCTAACCCTGCTTCGGCCGCCACTTGCTTAACAATCAGTAATAAATATCCGAGGAGGTCTTGGTCTTGGGTTTCAGAAGCAGCCAGTTGAGGAATTGGTTTTTTGGGAATGACTAAAATGTGAGTGGGTGCTTGAGGATTGATATCTTTGAAGGCGAGAGCGCGATCGTCTTCATAGACGATATCGGCGGGAATCTCGCGGTTGATAATTTTGCTGAAAATCGTATCGCTCATTTTAAGCAATGAATAACTTAGGGAAACGATGTGAAAACTTTACCATGAAAGGTCTAAGATAATCTATGGTGCAACGCACTAGGGAAAGGGCAAATGATCTCAAAAAAATATCCTCCACAGAGGGAGGAAAATTAAAGAAGGGTCAGGGAGTAAGTTACGCGATCGCGCCTAAAACATCATCAGCATGAGTGTCTGTCTTAACGTTAGTATCCACATAGCTAATATTGCCCTCACCATCAATCACATAAGTGATCCGCTTAGAAAACTGACCACCATCAGCATCGTAGGCTTGGGTAATCGTACCATCCACATCAGCTAAGAGGGTGAAAGGTAAGCCATATTTTTCCTTAAACATTTTGTGAGAGGCTTCATCATCGCGACTCACCCCTAAGACAACCATTTCCTTGTCTTCATATTTTTGATAATTATCACGGAAACTTTGAGCTTCTTTTGTGCAGCCTGGGGTGTCATCTTTGGGGTAAAAATAGAGAACAACGGTTTTTCCGTTAAAGTCAGAAAGAGATACAGTGTTTCCCTCGCTGTCTTTGGTGGTAAAATCAGGTGCTTTTGTACCGATTGCTAAAGCCATAAATTTAATTCCTAACTCAAGATTTTGATTCTTCTTTGGGTTGTTGACGAGACGAAAATAATCCCGATTTCATCACATTAGAGAATAGCATAGTTGCGCCAGTGGTTAGAAGAAACAGAACTCCTAAGCCATTAAGCAAGACATACACCCCTTTCAGTTGATCCCCAAGATATTCTCCTTCGTGAATCACCATTAAGAAATGAGCTTGATCTCTAGTAAAGCCAAACCAATCTTTGGATAGGCGATAGGAAACTCCTGTCACAGCAGTAATGATCAGGGGAAGAACCATAATTCCCGCTAAACGTCGATGCCACTCACGAAATTGTTTACGCCAATTCATAACCTTTAAAGTTTTGAGACATTTCTTCATTGATAACATTTTATCGGAGGCATCATCGTTGGCTGTGAACATAACCTTTTGAGGTGATTGGAATCATGCTGCGATCGCTGCCACGAAGAAAGAGAAGGTTTAGCCAGTTTAATCATTAACAAAACTATAGATGGTTTGGGGAGTGAGTCGATCGCGTACCAGAGAAGGTTTTTCCCCATGATGACGGGATTCGCGACTTAATTTCACTTGCAGTCCACTCATGGGGTCATCCCCTGCTGAAATTAAAAATTCTAGGCGCTTGACTTCTTCCCAACTGACGATTTCATCTAAAATCTGACAAATCGCAACCACATAAGGATGATGAGAATCGGTGTACCATTCGCGGTTGGCAACATTTGCTTGATCAAAGCCAAAATGAACGGTGATGTCAGGCGTGCCAAACAGTGCGATCGCCACAGGACGGGCTTCTTCTTGGACGAGGAGATGATAATCATTAGCCAACTCTCGCAGTCTTTCGAGGCGATGATAGCGATCTGTCACTGAGGGTAAATTATCCCGCCAATCGATCGCGACACTGGCGAGATAGGTTTGTAGCAACATATGACCCAATTTCTTCGCTTTTGTTGCCAGATAGCCCGAATTATAATCCGTGGCTTCGATTAATAGGGGAACTCGTTCGGCTATTTCTAAACCATAGCCTTTCAATCCTGCAATCTTGCGAGGATTGTTAGTGATGAGGCGAATTTGTTTAATCCCCAAATCATTGAGCATTTGCGCTCCCATGCCATAATCTCTTAAATCGGCGGGGAATCCTAAGCGTTCATTGGCTTCTACTGTATCTAAGCCCATATCTTGTAGAGAATAGGCTTTTAACTTATTAACTAAACCAATCCCACGCCCTTCTTGACGCAAATAGACCACAACCCCTTTCCCGGCATTTTCAATCATTTTGAGGGCAGCTTGCAACTGCATTCGACAATCACAGCGCATCGACCCTAACGCATCTCCTGTGAGACATTCCGAGTGCATTCGCACCATCACAGGTTCATCAGCAAAGGTACTGGGATCGCCTTTGACAATGGCAATATGTTCGGTATCGTCCAGTTGGTTGCGGTAGCCGTAAACTTGAAACTTACCAAACTGGGTGGGGAGTTGACAAATGGTTGCCCGATACACAAAGCGATCGTGCTGTAAGCGATAGCTAATTAAATCTGCGATACTAATCAGTTTCAGATTGTGTTTTTTTGCATACTCTCCCAATTCGGGTAAACGGGCCATCGACCCATCGCCGTTTTGAATTTCACAGATGACACCTGCGCGAGTCAGGTTAGCCAACCGACATAAATCAACAGCTGCTTCGGTGTGTCCAGCGCGTTTTAAAACCCCTCCTTCTTTCGCTCGAATGGGAAAAACATGGCCTGGACGGGCTAAATCTTCGGGTCGAGAGGCGGGATCAATCGCCACTTTAATGGTACGGGCGCGGTCTTCAGCAGAGATGCCTGTGGTCGTCCCTAAATGCTTAGCAGCATCCATGCTAATCGTGAAGGCTGTTTGATTGCTATCAGTGTTTTTGCTCACCATTAAGGGTAAATCGAGGGCATCTAGGCGATCGCCGCTCATGGCGAGACAAATCAGCCCTCTGGCTTCCACCGCCATAAAATTAATCATCGCTGGGGTCGCAAACTCAGCAGCACAGATCAGATCACCTTCATTTTCGCGGTTTTCGTCATCCACCACAATCACCGGGCGACCTGAGCGAAAATCTGCTAGTGCTGCTTCGATGGGGTCAAATTCAATGGGATAAGTTACTTGCGAATCCACTATCAAGGGTTGAACGCTTTTGTGTAAAGTTTTTTAACAGTTTTCAGTTTTGATTGTATCCTGTTTGGCAGCGCGATCGCCACAGGAATCAGTGACCAGTGATCAGTTACCAGTTACCCGATCAGGTAGAGACATTCCGTGGAACATCCCTACGCAAGGAATAATCAAGGAATTATCAATTATCTTTCGGGGCAAATTGTTTAGCAACAGCGCTAACTAACGTTTCTCTGGGGAAGAAACGGGGAAGATTGACAATGACTTGGTTGGGTAACCCTCCTGTGACCACATTGACTTGTTTAGCTTCAAAAGCCTTGATTCCCATTTCTGCCACGACTTCTGGAGAAGCATAGTTACTGACAGATTCAGTGGCACTGCTGGGGAAGTTCGCTGCTTTGAAAAACTCGGTTTCTGTCGGACCTGGACAAACACAAGTAATCATCACGCCAGAGTCTTTATTTTCAGCCCAGAGTGCTTCACTGAAGCTAAGGACAAAGGCTTTGGTGGCTGCATAAACGGACATATAGGGAAGGGGTTGAAACCCAGCGATCGAGGCAATATTAATAATTCCCCCTGAGCGGCGATCGCGCATCGGATTTAAGAATAAATGAGTCAGGGCTGTCAAAGCGCTAATATTCAGTTGAATCATCTCTAGCTGTCTGCTTAGAGAGCTTTCGGCAAATGCTCCGTAGTCGCCAAAGCCAGCATTATTAATCAGTAAATCGACGTTGATTCCTTTGACGGTGATGAGATCAAACAAGGTTTGCGGAGCATTCGTTTCGGTCAAGTCTTGGGGAATGACTTCTGTTTCTACCTGATAACCTTGTTGGAGTTGTTGAGCGAGTTGTTCGAGTTTATCTTGGGAACGAGCAACTAAGATGAGACGATATCCCTGTTTGGCCAATGCTTGAGCAAAGGCAGCACCAATACCGAATGATGCACCCGTAACCAGAGCAGTTTTCATAGCTGATTATTTTTGTAAACTAACTTTTAAGTTTATCGTGTTTCCATGACGATGGCTGTAATGGCTGCTATCAACACTCTTGAGCCATCAAAGGAAATTTAACTTGTGATCAGCGCTATTTAAGGGTAAATTGGTGTACAGAAATACCAAATTATAATGATTTTTATGTCATATTTTTATTAAACGCTAAGTTATGGGTAAAATAATTTAATGTTATTGAAATTTAAGCGACAGTTTCCGAAAAAAATACTGCCCTGGTCTTGGTGGGTATCAAGTGTTTTATCCGTAATTATAATGATTTTTTGGCATCAAGCTGCCTATGCACAAGAAATCAACTCCTTAACCCCAGAAAACTTAAAAGGGATTCTTGACACGATCTGGGTGTTAATAGCTGCCATTTTAGTTATTTTTATGAATGCTGGCTTCGGAATGCTAGAAACTGGTTTCTGTCGCCAGAAAAATGCGGTTAATATATTATCAAAAAATTTGATTGTTTTTGCCATTGCCACGATCGCCTATTGGATTTTTGGCTTTTCTTTGATGTTTGGGAATGGCAACAGTATCATCGGGTTTGGGGGCTGGTGTTTAAGCGGAGAAGCAAGCATTTATGGATTAGCGCCCTTTCCTGAAGGATTGCCCGTCAGTGTCTTTTTCTTGTTTCAAGTCGCCTTTGCCGGGACTGCTGCGACCATTGTTTCTGGTGCAGTAGCCGAACGAATTCAGTTTCGGAGTTTTATGATTTTTAGTTCCCTCTTGGTGGCTTTTGGCTATTCAATTACAGGACATTGGGTTTGGAGCAAAACAGGTTGGTTAGGAAACTTTGGCTTTTTTGATTTTGCTGGGTCAACAGTGGTTCACTCAGTTGGGGGTTGGGCTGCTTTAGTGGGAGCTTATCTACTGGGACCTCGTCAGGGAAAATACTTAGAAGATGGTCGGATGATTGGGATTCCCGCTCATAATATGGGAATTGCGACCCTGGGAGGATTAATTTTATGGATCGGCTGGTTTGGCTTTAATGCAGGGTCAGAATTAGCAGCCAATTTAAATGTCCCCTATATTGCCGTGACCACAAACTTGTCTGCGGCTGCAGGGGCGATCGCTGCTACAATCGCTGTCTGGCTTAGGTTTGGCCAACCAGACCTCTCCATGATTATTAATGGGGTGTTAGCAGGGTTAGTAGCAATTACAGCCAGTGCAGATGGCGTTAGTTACTTGGGTGCTGTAATCATTGGCACTGTTGCGGGTATTCTCATTGTGTTTGCCGTTCCCTGGTTCGATCGCCTCAAAATTGATGATCCCGTGGGAGCGCTTTCAGTGCATTTAGTGAATGGGATTTGGGGAACACTAGCTGTGGGGATTTTTCATCAAGAGTTAGCAGGCTTTGATCAGCTTTTCAAACAACTTGTAGGAATTATCGCGATCGGAGCTTATACAATCAGCTTCAGCCTTATTTTCTGGCTCACTCTCAAGGCATTACTAGGGATTCGGGTTTCATCAGAAGAAGAGGAAGAAGGTCTTGACATTAGCGAACATGGTATGGAAGCCTATAGTGGATTCCTACAAATTGAAGACTTAGCAATAGGCGATGAGCCAAAGGAACAGGAAACAATTAACCATTAATAATTGGGGAAGTGGGCATCGCATACCATTAAAAACTGTTTAGGTGCGAATCGTGGGCGAAGCGCTAGAGCAGCAGGGAAGATTTATGTCTTCTTTATGCAAAACAGAGATAGTAACCGTTATCCTGAAAACAAAGCAAATTCTATTCATAACGATAAGTAAGAGATTATGGCACAACCGAGCTTTGGTGTAATTGGTTTAGCCGTCATGGGAGAAAACTTGGCGCTAAACGTGGAAAGCAGAGGATTTCCCGTCGCTGTTTATAATCGGACAGCAGAAAAAACCAAAACCTTCATGGAACAACGAGCGCAAGGAAAAAATGTCACCGATACCTACACAATCGAGGAGTTTGTTAAGGCTTTAGCACCCCCTCGCAAAATTTTAGTCATGGTGAAAGCTGGCAAACCCGTAGATGCGGTGATTAGTCAGCTAAAACCCCTCTTGGATAAAGGAGATATGATCATAGATGGCGGAAACTCTCTCTATGAAGACACCCAACGTCGCACCGAAGATTTAGAAGCAGTGGGATTAGGCTTTGTGGGAATGGGTGTTAGTGGTGGTGAAGAAGGAGCGCTACATGGCCCGAGTTTAATGCCAGGTGGTACACCAGAAGCCTACAAGGAAATGGAATCCATTGTCACCAAAATTGCAGCGCAAGTGGATGATGGTCCCTGTGTAACTTATATCGGCCCAGGTGGGGCTGGTCATTATGTGAAAATGGTTCACAATGGCATTGAATATGGGGATATGCAATTAATTGCTGAGGCTTATGATCTCCTCAAGAATGCTCTGGGTTTAAATCATGAACAGTTAAGTGAAGTCTTTGCTCAGTGGAATCAAACCGAAGAACTCAACTCGTTTTTAATTGAAATTAGTGCAGATATCTTCAAGAAGATTGATCCTGAAACCAACCTTCCCTTAGTAGATATGATTCTTGATTCTGCGGGACAAAAAGGGACGGGACGCTGGACTGTGGTAAGCTCTTTAGAGTTAGGCGTTCCCATTCCCACGATTTATGCGGCTGTTAATGCAAGGGTGATTTCTTCGTTTAAGGAAGAACGAGTAGCTGCCAGTGAACAACTGGCCGGGCCCAGTGGTAAGTATGAGGGAGATGTTCAAACCTTTGCTGATAAAATTCGCGATGCTCTCTATTGCTCAAAAATGTGTTCCTATGCTCAAGGAATGGCTCTGATGGGACGTGCTTCTCAAGAATTTGGGTTTAACCTCAATTTGAGCGAAATTGCTCGTATTTGGAAAGGTGGCTGTATTATTCGGGCGGGATTTTTAGATAAAATTAAGTCTGCTTTTCTAGATAATCCAGAACTGCCCAATTTATTACTCGCACCAGAATTTAAGCAAACTATTCTCGATCGACAACCAGCATGGCGAGAAGTCTTAGCCGTCTCTAATCAGTTAGGGATTCCTGTTCCCGCTTTTAGCGCTTCCTTAGACTATTTTGACAGCTATCGGCGCGATCGCCTCCCCCAAAACCTCACTCAAGCTCAGCGCGACTTATTTGGCGCTCATACCTACGAACGCGTGGATCAACCTCGCGGTGAATTTTTCCATACCGAATGGATGGAAAACAATTAAATGGGTAGGGTGGGCAATGCCCACCTTTAAACAAATTAGTAATTATTGACATCCTCAATAATTAGGGAAAACTGGTTTTGAGAGACAATGGACAAACAAGTAAAATTAAATTATTCATTGACTTAATATGGCTTCAGCGTTTAATTGGCTTTATCGCGGAACAACAGAAATTTTCCCCAAGCAACCAGAATCAGACAATCCAGACGAAAATTTAGAAAAACGCATTCAAAGCAGCGATCGCCCCCTGCGTGTTAAATTAGGCATTGACCCCACAGGAACAGATATTCACCTTGGCCATAGCATTCCTGTTCGTAAACTCCGCGCTTTTCAAGATGCGGGACACAAAGCAGTTTTAATTATTGGAGATTTTACGGCTCAAATTGGTGACCCGACAGGAAAATCAGAAGTTCGCAAACAATTAACCCCTGAACAAGTCAAAGCCAATGCAGAAACTTATCTAGAACAATTGCGCCCCATTCTAGATTTTAATACGCCCGATCGCCTTGAAATTCGCTACAATTCTGAATGGTTAAAAGACCTTGATTTAAACCAAATTTTAGAGTTATTAGCCACGATGACGGTGGGGCAAATGTTGGCAAAAGAAGGCTTTGCTGAACGCTACGAAAAAGACCAACCTATTTATCTTCATGAGTTTATGTATCCTCTCATGCAAGGGTATGATTCGGTGGCAGTCGAAGCAGATGTAGAATTAGGAGGAACGGATCAAAAGTTTAATATTGCCGTAGGAAGAGACTTACAGCGCCACTTCAAGAAACGTCCTCAGTTTGGCTTATTAACCCCTATTTTAATTGGAACTGATGGCGTACAAAAAATGTCAAAATCTCTCAATAATTATGTAGGTTTAAAAGAAGATGCGTTAAGTATGTATTCTAAATTAGAAAAAGTGCCTGATGATCAAATCAAAAACTATTTTGAACTCTTGACCAATTTACCATTAAATGAACTCCCAGAAAATCCTCGGGAATGCCAAAAACTATTAGGGTTAGAAGTAACCAGTCATTATCATGGGAAAGATACAGCAGCACAAGCCCAAAAATCAGCATTAAGTTTAATCTCTGGACAAAGTGGAGAAGCAAAAGCAGTTCCTGAGTATTCTCTAGCAGAAATTGAATTTCCTGTCAAATTATTTTATCTTCTGAATGTTACTGATTTATGTGCTAGCAGTGGAGAAGGACGCAGACAAATTAAAGGGGGTGCAGTGCGTTTAGATGGAGAAAAAGTCAGCGATATTGATAGGGAATTTAACAGCGCTGAAGAATTAGTTGGCAAGACCTTACAAGTCGGGAAAAAGAAATTTATTCGCTTGGTTTAAACCTGAAAGAAACCCAACATTGATCAAGCGTGAGAGCTTAGCAAGAATTCCTAAAAATCTTGCTAAACTTCCTTAAAAGGATGCTCTTGGTTGCTTGAGAAATGCAATTTCTTCGGGAGTGGTTTCTCGTCCTAAGATGGCATTGCGATGAGGAAAACGTCCAAATTTTTCAATAATTTTTAAATGTCGCTCAGCGTAATCAATGGTACTGGTGCTGTCAGGGTCATCTTTTAAGCGATAAAATAGACTCACGGCTCGGTATTGCATTTCTAAATCTTCGCTATGTTCAAAGGGAAGATAAATGAACCAACGCTGAACATTGAGAAGTTGTCGATCGTAGTCATTTTTTAGGGCATATTTGGCGATCGCGAGTGCTTGTTTATCGGTTTGAAACATTCTGGGATCGCCTCGAAAGATATTGCGAGGAAACTGATCTAGTAGTAAAATTAATGCTAAACAAGTTTCAGGGGAATGTTTCCAACTGTTGAGGTTTCCTGTAGCACCTTCTTGATAAAGGGAAAGAAAGCGCGATCGCACTGCTTCATCAAACTCAGGATTTTTAAGAAACCATTCTTTTCTGGGTTTCCCATAACTTTCGGATTCGGGAGAACCAAACCAAAACTCTAAAACTGTTTGTGCGGGAGGGAATTGTTCTTGACTCATAAAGATAGAGATGCTATGCTCCGTTTTATCTGGTATTATTTTGATTGGATCGTCAGGAAATTAGTTCCTGTCAAAGGATCAAAGAATTTGATTTAGCTTACCCATAATTTTCAATTGAGATCATGATGCGCGATCGTGCGCCATGATTTTTTCTCAAGACTACCCTTAATCTCAGGAAAATCAGTATCAAGAGCAACAACTTGCTGTGCGATCGCGAACAGGATTTCTGGCTTTTGCGGTTGGGGAGGTGAGAATCTTCAAATCTTTTAAATTTAATGTTAAACTAAGCGCGGTTAGGCTCAAGGCGCGATCGCGCTACCAAACTCAAAATGGGAATTGTTATTAGTACCGTCAACATGAAAGGAGGGGTAGGAAAAACTACCCTCACCGTAAATCTTGCCACTTGTCTGGCTAAAAACCATCAAAAACGGGTTTTAGTGGTTGACTTAGACTCACAAATCAGCGCGACACTGAGTTTAATGCCTCCCCAAGAGTTTAGCAAAATCCGACGCACTCGTCGCACATTAAGTTATCTCATTGATAAAATCATTCGTCCTAATATTCGTCGTAAATATGATACCCCTGATTTAATTTATTCTCAAATTTGTGGCATTAGTGGCTTAGAATTACTAGCAGGGGATATTGAACTGTATGATGAATATTTAGTGTCTAAAAAACTTCATGAAGAAGCCATGTCCAATTCAGAAGAAGATTTTAATCAGGCTTGGGATAACTTTGAAGCAAGTCTCATTAGAAAAATTCTGCTCCCTGTCCTTAATGACTATGATTATATTATCATGGATTGTGCGCCAGGGTATAATTTATTAACCCGAAGCGGGTTAGCAGCTAGTGATTTTTATTTACTGCCAGCGCGACCTGAACCCCTTTCCCTAGTTGGAGTTCAGCTTTTAGAAAAGCGGGTTGCTCGTCTCAAAAAAGATGATAAAAGTGAATCAGAACAATTGCAGAAATTGCGCTTGCTGGGGATTGTTTTCATTTTATCGAGTGGTGGTTTATTTGGGCGTTATTATAAACAAGTCATGGAACGAATCGAGCAAGATTTTGAACCTGATAAAATTTTTCAACAGCAAATTCCGATGGATATTAATGTGGCAAAAGCTGTGGATATGTTTACACCTGCGGTTTTAGCAATGCCCAATTCTTCTGGGTCAAAAGCCTTTGTTAAATTGACTGAGGAAGTTTTAAAAAAACTTGGCTGACCCGTAATCAATGACCAGTTATCAAAGAACCAATAACCAATAACCAATTATCAATCATTCTCTACTTTTCCATAATAAGCAACCCAATCATCTGGAGATGATTCTTGACCCTTTAACCAAGCCCACATCTGGTCACCAAGGGAAAAATGCCACCATTCTTGAGGATTTTGGCGGAAGTCTGCACTATACATAACTGCTTTTAATAATTCTCGTCGTTGATGATAAGTTTCTTCAAAGTTTGTGGTAGCATTTTGATAAAAATTGGGAGACGATCGCGGAGAGATTTCATCAATTTCTCCCCCTAAATCAAGGGTTTCTCCAGATTCATTAACAAGAGTAATATCAACAGCGCCTCCTGTGCTGTGAGGAGGAGGTGTTTGAGGATTTGTACTTGGCTGCGCCCAGAATTTTGCCACTTGCTGCGCGATCGTTGCATCACTCTCATGGGGGAGTTGTTGACGCAAAAGTTGGAAAGTATAATCGATCATAAACTGTTGGACAACGACAGGACGATAGGCATCAAAAATTTTGACCCGCCAGTTAGGTTGTTGGTGTTGCAAGGTCGCTTGGGCGTTTTGTAGGGCTTCTAAAACCCTTCCTCGGAGAAGATAGGGAGAAACATCGCCATAAGGAGCCCCTAACTTCTGATAAGGGTGAGGAACTTCTAAAGCAAAAATGTTTTCAGGAATGGCAACTAGCCCCTCACCACAATCTTGAATGGGAATTTCTTGATAAGTTCTGTAGTCTTTCATACAAATTTTTTGAGCAGTTTTAGTGAAAATTGTAAGTTAGTGTCGATAATTATCAATGGGATCAAAGCCTTGCGTAGCCAACCTGCGATCGAACCTCTCTCTAGGAATCCTCTGAAGTGTTCTGTCACCTACTCAACCATTGCGCTAGAAACGGTGGTAGCTGCTTTGAATGCTCATTATCTCATTGATCCTGTTCAACATTGCCAGTTTTGGTATCATGGGCTCAGTGATATTTATCGGGTGGAAACGAACAGCAATCGCTACATTTTTCGGATTTCTCATCACCATTGGCGATCGCGCTCAGAAATCCAATTTGAACTAGAATTTTTAACCTTCCTCCGATATAACCAGCTTCCCGTTGCGTCTCCCATTCCCTCCGACACAGGTGAACTCTGTTTAGAAATTACGGCCCCCGAAGGTCTGCGCTATGGGACACTGTTTGAATATGCAGAAGGGTCTGTACCCATTGGCGATTTAGACTGTACTCAAAGCCATCACTTAGGGGAAATTGTCGCCCATCTTCATCAAGTGAGCCTACAGTTTAACCCCTTGAGTCAGCGACCGTCTCTCACGGCAAAAATGATGATTGATGATTCAGTTGAGATCATGGCTTGCTTTCTGGAAGGGGAAGATTGGGAAACCCTAAACGCGATCGCTGACAAAACCAAACAATCGCTACAACATTTGCCAACTCATCCTCCTTTTTGGACGGTGTGTTGGGGCGATCCTCACAGTGGCAACACTCATTTTACCAGCCATCATAAAATTACGATCTTTGATTTTGATCAATGTGGATATAGTTGGCGGACTTTTGACATTGGTAAATTCCGTCAAGTTTCCTTACAAGCGGGATGTAGTCCGAAAGTGCGAAAAGCCTTCTTAGAAGGATACCAAACCATTAGCCCTTTGAGTCAAGTTGAACTGGATTGTCTGCAACCCTTAACCATTGCTGCTTATATTTGGGCGTGGGGGATCAATCTCAACCGTGCCATCTGTTTTGACTATAGCCGTTTAGATGAGCGTTATTTTACTCGTCGTTTACAGCAACTTAAGCAACTAGACTCTCAAGAATGGCTTTAAAAATTGATGATTATCTCAAAGACAATTAAGAATTGGGAATCATCATGATGTTCCCCGATTCTACGCTAGGGGGATGGTCACTATGATCAGACAACCTGTTATATTAGATAACGATTCCTTGTCGAGACTTTAATGAATATGTCCGTTCCTTCTCAATCGTTTTCTTCTGTTGAGTCAACTTCCCAAACAACTCCTCAACGTTCGATTTCTCAACATTGGACGATCGAGGATAGTGAACAACTTTATCAGATTCAAGGATGGGGCGATCCTTATTTTTCTATTAACCGCGCTGGTCATATTACCGTTTCTCCACAGGGCGATCGCGGAACGTCTTTAGATTTATACCAGTTAATTGAAGCCCTCCGCAAACGCAATATTGAACTCCCCATTCTCATCCGTTTTCCTGAAATTTTAGCCGATCGCATTGAACGATTATATGCTTGCTTTGATCGCGCTATTTCCCGTTACAATTATGCAGGAAATTATCGCGGTGTTTTTCCCATTAAATGTAATCAACATCGCCATTTAGTTGAATCCCTTGTGGCATCTGGAAACCCCCACCAATTAGGCTTAGAAGTCGGATCAAAGCCTGAATTAATGATTGCGTTAGCCACTCTAAATCCTATACAACTTCATGGCAAAGCAGACCCAGAATCTCTCCTAATTTGTAATGGATATAAAGACAGAGAATATATTGAAACCGCTTTCCTCTCTCGGCGATTAGGCTATGAAACGATTATTGTCGTTGAACAGTTGGAAGAACTGGAATTAATCCATGAAATTGCTCAAGAATTAGGGATTAAACCTGTGATTGGCGTTCGCGCAAAATTAAGTACCAAAGGAACAGGAAGATGGGGAACTTCTACCGGCGATCGCGCTAAGTTTGGCTTAACAATCTGGGAAATTTTACAAGCAGTTGAAACCCTAAAATCTGACCATCAATTAGACTGTTTACAATTGCTTCATTTCCACATTGGGTCGCAGGTTTCTTCTATTAGTGTGATTAAAGAAGCCATCCGCGAAGCAGCCCAAATCTATGTAGAATTGAAAGCAATGGGCGCAAACTTAAACTATCTCGATGTGGGGGGTGGGTTAGCCGTTGATTATGATGGGTCAAAAACCCAGAAAAATAATGCTTCTAAAAACTACAATATGCAAAACTATGCCAATGATATAGTAGCAGAAATAAAAGAGGCTTGCGACCAAGCAGAAATTGATGTTCCTACCTTAATTAGTGAAAGCGGACGCGCGATCGTCTCTCACCAAGGAGTCTTAATCTTTGATGTTTTAGGAAAGAATGAACCCCCTGTTACACCGCCACCTGTTGTGGAAGAAGAAGAACATCTAATCATTCGCAATCTCTGGGAAACCTATGCGTTAATTAGCAAAGAGAACTATCAAGAACCCTATCATGATGCGATTCAATTCAAACAAGAAGCCATTAGCTTATTTAACTTTAGTTACTTAAGTTTACAAGAAAGAGCCAGAGCCGAACAACTTTATTGGGCCTGTTGTGCGAAACTCTTTGAAGTCATGAAAGACCCAGAAACCATCAACAACGAAGTGAAAGAACTAGCTAACATTCTCACTTCTATTTATTATATTAATCTCTCGGTTTTTCAATCCAGTCCTGATCATTGGGCGATCGATCAACTCTTTCCTATTATGCCCATTCATCGCCTCAATGAAGCACCGACCCAACGAGCCATCTTAGCCGATTTAACCTGCGATAGTGATGGTAAAATTAGCCAATTTATTAACCCTAAAGGACAAGACCCCAAAACCTTTTTAGAATTGCATCCCCTAGAAAATAATCAGCCTTATTACTTAGGAATGTTTCTAGTAGGAGCCTATCAAGAAATTATGGGAAACCTTCATAATTTATTTGGCGATACCAACGTTGTCCATATTCGGACAGATTCCAAAGGCTATAAAATTGAACAGCTAGTGCGAGGAGATACCATCACAGAAGTTTTAAAACAAACCCAATACTCCCCAGAAGAGTTGTTAGAACATCTCCGTCGTCACACCGAACAAGCGTTAGACAAAAACTTGATTTCTTTCCCTGAATCTCGCCGATTATTAGCAAACTATCAACGAAGTTTGAACAGTTATACTTATCTCAATCAGGATTCTAAACAATAACGATTCAAACCGATACAGATGTTTTTATC